>CALVLR010000124.1 GCA_944340685.1 uncultured Clostridia bacterium
TCAGGAGGAAAATATATGGCTTATCCCACCAAGAACAAGAAGGTCATCAAGTTCGTGGAAGAGACGGCGGCGCTCACCTGTCCCGATCAGATCGTCTGGATCGACGGGAGCGAGGCGCAGCTCGAAGCGCTCCGCAAAGAGGCGTGCCAAACCGGCGAGATGATCAAGCTCAACCAGGAAAAACTCCCCGGGTGCTACTATCACCGCACCGCCGAGAACGACGTCGCCCGCGTCGAGGCGCGCACCTTCATCTGCTGCAGAGAGAAGGAGAACGCAGGCCCCACCAACTACTGGATGGATCCCAAAGAGGCGTATAAGATGTGCTACGACATCGCCCGAGGCAAGATGAAGGGCCGCACCATGTATGTCATCCCGTATTCCATGGGCATTGTCGGTTCCGATTTCTCCAAGATCGGCATCGAGCTGACGGACTCCATCTACGTCGTTTTAAACATGGCGATCATGACGCGCGTCGGGCTTGACTGCTACGACGTGCTGGGCGAGGACGGTGACTTCATCAAGGGACTTCACTGCAAGTGCGACGTCGACCCCGAGAAGCGCTACATCATGCACTTCCCCGAGGACGATACCATCATCTCCGTCAACTCCGCGTACGGCGGCAACGTGCTGCTCGGCAAAAAGTGCTTTGCGCTTCGCATCGCTTCCTTCCTCGGCAAGAACGAGGGCTGGATGGCAGAGCACATGCTCATTCTGGGCGTGACCTATCCCGACGGCACCAAGAAGTACCTCGCAGCGGCGTTCCCGTCCGCCTGCGGCAAGACCAACCTTGCCATGCTCATTCCGCCCAAGCACTACCTTGAACAGGGCTATAAGGTGGAGTGCGTCGGCGACGACATCGCATGGATCCGCGTCGGCAAGGACGGCAGGCTCTGGGCGGTCAACCCCGAGAACGGCTTCTTCGGCGTGGCGCCCGGCACCAACGAAAAGAGCAACCCCAACGCGCTCGCCGCAACGAGAAAGAACACCATCTTCACGAACGTCGCTATCAATCCCGAAGACAATACCGTGTGGTGGGAAGGACTCACCAAACCCGCGCCCGAACCCCTCATCGACTGGCTCGGAAACGACTGGACGCCCGCTTCGGGCGTGAAAGCGGCGCACCCCAACTCCCGCTTCACCGCGCCTGCCGTGAACTGCCCCTGCCTTTCCGAGGCGTTCAACTCCAAGGAGGGCGTGCCGCTTGACGCGATCGTCTTCGGCGGCCGCCGCGCGACCACCACGCCCCTTGTGTATCAGTCCCGCGACTGGGATCACGGCGTGTTCGTCGGCTCCATCATGTCTTCCGAGACGACGGCAGCCGCAACGGGCGCGACGGGCGTTCTGCGCCACGACCCCATGGCAATGAAGCCCTTCTGCGGCTATCATATGGGCGACTACTTCGCGCACTGGATCGAAATGGGCAAAAAGGTGACCAATCCGCCCAAGATCTTCAACGTCAACTGGTTCCGTCAGGACAAGGACGGCGAGTTCATCTGGCCGGGCTTCGGCGACAACATGCGCGTGCTCGACTGGATCTTAAAGCGCTGCGCGGGCACGGTGGACGCCGAGGAGACGGCGATCGGCTATGTGCCTTACGCGAAGGACATCGACCTCGAAGGGCTGGACTATTCCCGCGAGACGCTCGAGAGCATCCTTTACGTCGACAAGGCGCGCTGGTCCGCAGAGGCAGACGAGATCAGGGAGTTCTACAAGCAGTTCGGCGACAAGCTTCCCAAAGAGCTTTCCGCAAACCTTGAAACGCTCAAAGAAAACTGCGGCAAATAAACAAAAATCCCAAAGACCCTCCCGCACGGGAGGGCCTTTTTTTACAGAGAAGAAATGTTTCAAACAAATATTTTCTGAAAGTTTTTTTCATTTCTATGGACAGTTTTCCCCGACGGTGATATAATGATGGTGTACGAAATGCAGGGGAGGAAGGCTATGAACGTCAATTTGCTCACCATCATCGTGATGTTCGCCGTCGTGCTGGGGCTTGCTTACGCGGCGATCAACTTCTACCTTGTAAAGCGGCTGAAAGAGGGCAGCGCGAAGATGCAGGAGATCGCCGCCGCGATCCGCGGGGGCGCGAACGCCTTTCTCCTGTATGAGTACCGCATCGTCGCAGTCATCTCGCTGGGGATCGCCGTGCTCCTGGCGCTCTTTATCGCGTGGGAGGCGGGGATCGCGTTTGTACTCGGCGCGCTCATGTCGAGCGCGGCGGGATACGTCGGCATGAAGATCGCTACATACGCGAACGTGCGCGTCACGAATACCGCGGACGAGACGCGCGACGTAGGCAAAACGCTCAAAGTCGCCTTCCGCGGCGGCTCCGTCATGGGGCTGTGCGTGGCGGGATTTGCGCTGTTGGGCGCGCTCGTCGTGTATCTGTGCTTCGGCTGGGCGGGCGGCATGCTCGCCGTAGAGGGCGGCGAGGCCGCCGTGCACATCAATCCGGTCACGCGGCAGAGCTATCATCTTTCGGTCATCCTCTCGGGCTATGCGCTGGGGTGCAGCGTCATCGCCATGTTCAACCGCGTGGGCGGCGGCATCTACACCAAGGCGGCGGATATGGGCGCCGATCTCGTGGGCAAGACGGAGGCGCACATTCCCGAGGACGACCCGCGCAATCCCGCCACCATTGCCGACAACGTGGGCGACAACGTGGGCGACGTCGCGGGGCTTGGCGCGGATCTTCTCGAGAGCTATGTCGGCGCGATCATGGCGACGATCATTCTGGCGCTGGAGATCTTCGTCCATACGGCGGGGTTCACCTCGGAGAGCCTGCTTTTGAAACTCATACTCTTCCCGCTCGTCTTTGCGGGCATCGGACTTGTCGGCTGCGTTCTGGGCATCGCCTTTCCGCTCCTTCGCAGGCACCTCAAAGACGCGCACATTGAACTCAATCTCGCCACATGGATCGCCGCAGGCGTCACGCTCATCGGCGGGTGCATTTTGAGCATCTTCCTCTTTCAGGGAGAGGAGGCGTCGCAGCTTGCTGCTGCAAAACAGAGGCTCGGGGCAGTCACGCCCTGGGTGGCGTGCGCCGTCGGCGTGGTCGCCGGCATTCTCATCGGGATCATCTCCGAATATTATACGAGCGACAAGTACCGTCCCACGCGCGGCATTGCCGAGGCGAGCAGGGGCGGCCCTGCGCTCACCGTCACCAAGGGCATGGCGACGGGCATGATCTCCTGTCTGCTGCCCGTCCTGTGCCTGTGCGCCGCGATCTTCATCTGTTACGCCATCGGCGGCATGTACGGCGTGGGGTGCGGCGCCGTGGGCATGCTCTCCTTTGTTGCGGCGACCGTCTCCGTCGATACTTACGGGCCGATCAGCGACAATGCGGGCGGCATTGCCGAGATGAGCGGGCTGGATCCCGAGGTGCGCGCCATCACCGATACGCTGGACAGCGTGGGCAACACCACGGCGGCGATCGGCAAGGGGTTTGCGATCGGTTCGGCGGCGCTTGCCACCATGTCCATGATGAGCAGCTATCTCTACGCGGCGGCGGAGGGCGCCATGTCCGAGCTGGTGCTCAACGTCATGCGCGGGGACGTGCTCGTCGGCGCGCTTCTGGGCGCGGCGCTTCCCTTCCTGTTCAGCGGACTGCTCATCAACGCCGTCACGGCGTCCGCCGAAAAGATGGTCGGCGAAGTGCGGCGGCAGTTCCGCGAGATAGAGGGGATCATGGAAGGAACGGGAAAGCCCGACCATAAAACGTGCATCACCATCGCCTCGCAGGGGGCGCTCCGCGGCATGATCGCACCCGCGCTCATTGCGGTGCTCGTTCCGCTCGTCTGCGGGTTCCTCTTCGGCGCGGGGCTTGTCGGCGGGCTTCTCGTCGGCGCGACGCTCACCGCGATCATGCTCGCCGTGTACGCGGGCAACGCGGGCGGTGCGTGGGATAACGCCAAAAAGTACGTGGAAAAAGGCGGACTCGAAGGGCAGGGCAAAGGCTCGCCCGCGCACGACGCGGCGGTCGTCGGCGACACGGTCGGAGACCCGCTCAAAGATACCGTCGGACCGTCGCTGAATATTCTCATCAAAATTATGAGCACCGTCTCGCTCGTCTGCGTCGTCGTGTTTCAGAACTTCAACCTTCTGTCGGCGATCGACGGCGCGGCGGAACTGTTCGGCGGCTGATGAAGTTACAAGGAGTTTTTTATGCAGGAAGATGAACTCGTCGCACACTATTTCGCGTTCCTGACCGAGCGCGGCTTTGTATTCGAGCGCGATTACAGCAAGGGAACGGACTCCACCTGTACGCAGATCTACCGCTTTCGGCGGGACGGCGCGAATTGGCTGGAATTTCGGGTGCTGAGCGAGCGGGAGAGAAGTCTCGTCGTCTGCGCCCGCGGCGAAAAACGCTTTCCCTCGCCCGAGAAGAAGTACGCGGCGTTCGTGCGCGCGTGGAAACTAAAACGTCTCTTTTCCAAAGAGAAAAACGACGTCTGGCTGCTGAACGCGGAGCTGTGCAGGGAGGAGATCTCCCGCACGGGAACGCTGTTCGGGATCGCTCTGTAAAAATCGACCGCCCGCGGGCTGACGCCTGCGGGCGGTTTTCTATCTGCTTTTTCGGTAGCCTGTGGGCGTTGTTCCCGTTCGGGCGCGGAATTGGCGGATAAAGTGCTCCGTGTTGTTGTATCCGCACCGCTCGGCAATGCGCTCCACGCTGTCCGCCGTGAGGAAGAACTCACGGGCAAACTCTGGGCGTTCACGCCGCTTGCGGGCGACCGCGCGGGCGAGACGTTTCCGGTCGCCGTTCCGAGCTGCTGGGAGAGCTATCCCGCATTCGGCAATTACCGCGGCGAGGCGGTATTCTACGCAGTTCACGGGCGGCGGAAATCTCCGTTTCGTCTTTCGCGGCGTCAGCCATACGGCGCGCGTTTTCCTTGACAGGGGCGGGATCGCGCGGCACTACAACGACTACACACCCTTTGAAGCCGTCGTGCGCGGAGCGGCGGAGAGGGA
>CALVLR010000125.1 GCA_944340685.1 uncultured Clostridia bacterium
AATAAATCGGGGCTTGCCGCCGACGTGCTCGCGCGCGTTTCCCGCGAGGGCGAACGGTACGGAAGCTCCAAAGAGGGCAAGGGCAAGACGGTGTGCATCGACTATTCCTCCGTCAATATTGCAAAGCCCTTCCACATCGGGCATCTCTCCACCACGGTGCTGGGCGGGGCGCTGTACCGTATTTTCAATTTCCTCGGCTACAAGGCGGTGGGCATCAACCATCTCGGCGACTACGGCACGCAGTTCGGCAAGCTCATTTCCGCCTATAAGCATTGGGGTAACCGCGAAGAGGTGGAAAAGGGCGGCATTCATGCCGTCAACGCCCTCTATGTGCGCTTCAACGAGGAAGCAGACGAGGCGATGGAGGCAGAGGCGCGCGAGTATTTCCGCCTCATCGAGAGCGGGGATAAAGAGGCGAACGATCTCTTCGAGTGGTTCAAGTCGCTCACGCTTGCCTATGTCGGGAAGATCTACGACCGCCTGCATATCAAATTCGACAGCTACGCCGGTGAGCGCTTCTACACCGATAAGATGGCGCCCGTCGTCGGGGAGCTCAGAGAAAAGGGGCTTCTGAAGGAGAGCAACGGCGCGCAGATCGTCGACCTGGAGCCTTACGGCATGCCGCCCTGCCTCATCCTCCGTTCGGACGGCGCGTCACTCTATGCCACACGCGACCTGGCCGCTGCGATCTACCGCAAAAAGACGTACGATTTTTATAAGTGCCTGTACGTCGTCGCCTATCAGCAGAACCTGCACTTCAAGCAGGTGTTCAAGGTGTTGGAGCTGATGGGCTACGATTGGGCGAAAGATCTGGTGCACGTCGCCTACGGCATGGTCTCGCTGGAAGACGGCGCCATGTCCACCCGCAAGGGCAAAGTGGTGTGGCTGGAAGACGTGATCTCCCGCTGTGTGGAGAAGGCGCGCGACATTCTCGAAGAGAAGAATCCTGCGCTTGAAAACAAGGACGCCGTCGCCGAGACGGTGGGCGTTGGCGCCGTGGTGTTCGGCGCGCTCTACAATAATAAGATCAAAGACATCGTCTTTTCCTACGATAAGGCGCTCAACTTCGACGGCGAGACGAGCGTATACGTTCAATATACCTGCGCGCGTGCCGCTTCCGTGCTTTCCAAGGCTGCCGCAGAGGGGATCGCGTTCGACGAAGCGGCGGCGGGTACGCCCAACGCACAGGAGGCAGAGCTTCTGAAGGCGCTCGCGGCGTTTCCCGATACCGTCCGCGAGGCGGCGGAAAAGTACGAGCCTTCCTTCGTGGCGCGCTGGTGCGTGGATACGGCAAAGTTGTTCAATAAGTTCTACTTCGACTGTAAGATCTTGCAGGCGGAAGAGGACGTCCGCGCTTTCCGTCTTGCCGTTACCAAGGCGACGCTCACGGCGCTTACGAACGGGCTGGGACTGCTGGGGATCGGCGTTCCGGAGAAGATGTAACACAGTTCACGAATTTCTTTTTGAACTGACAAAAAGAAATTCCGTGAGGGGAAGGAAAACCCGCGGGTACGCCCTTCGGGCTAACCGCCTGTTTTCCTCGGCGGCGTTATTTGCAACAGCCCCGCAACGCCGCCTTCACCTTTCCGCTTGAGTGCTTCACGCACAATTTGAGGCGCAAAAGGCATAACAAGTGACGGCTTTTCCCGTAATTTTATAGCTGGGCAACCCTGCTCGCGGACGAATTTATCACAAGTACGCGCATAAGGAGCGCGGGGCAACTCTGCTTGTAGAGGAAAATATGATAAAAGCAGTTTTATTCGATCTGGACGGAACGATCCTCGATACCGTCCCCGATATTCAGGCGTGCGTCAACGATATGCTGCGCCGCCACGGCTATCCCGAAATCGACTATGCGCACACCTGCGCCTATGTGGGCGATGGGGCGAAGATGCTCATTGAGCGTGCGCTTCCCAAGGGCGTGCCCGATCTCGATGCGTGCTACGAGGATTTCCGCACGCACTTTGCGGCGAGCAAAAACGAGCTGACCCGTCTCTATCCCGACGAGACGGAGGTGCTGGAAAGCCTGAAGGCGAAAGGGATCAGGCTGGGCGTCGTGACGAATAAGCCGCAGGACGCCGCGGAAAACGTGCTCCGCCAGTTCTTTCCCGCAGGTTTTTTTGATTTTGTCGGGGGCGACAGCGGTATGTTCCCCTGCAAGCCCGATCCCTCCCTTGCGCGGTATGCGGCGCTCACCCTGCGCGTCGCGCCTGCCGCGTGCGCCTTTGTGGGCGACGGCGAGACGGATGCTAAGGTCGCGCTGGGAGCGGGCATGTGCGGGATCTCTGTGCTGTGGGGGTACCGTACCCGCATCCGGCTCGAAGAGGCGGGCGCAACCAGATTTGCCGCATCTTTCAAGGAACTCCAAAAAATTCTTGAAAAAATTTGCTGAAAACTATTGATATTCAGTCTCATTTATGATATAATACAGTTACAGAAATTCCGAAAGGAAAAAGAAAAAAAATAAGGAGAAAAGATTTATGAAGAGATGTGCTGTTTGCGGCGAGATCGTCGCAGATGATGTTGAGGTTTGCCCCGTTTGCAAAGCGACCAAGTTCGTTCCCGTTGAGGAGGCAAAGTTTGCATGCGAGCACCACGTCGGCGACGGCGTTGTAGAGGACAAGGAAGTCATGGAGGGGCTTCGCGCCAACTTCACGGGCGAGTGCACCGAGGTCGGCATGTACCTTGCCATGGCGCGCGTTGCCGAGCGCGAGGGCTATCCCGAGATCGCAGAGGCTTACAAGCGCTATGCGTATGAGGAGGCAGAGCACGCATCCAAGTTCGCAGAGCTTCTGGGCGAAGTCGTCACCGATTCCACCAAGAAGAATCTCGAGCTCCGCGCTGCCGCAGAGGCAGGCGCATGCGAGGGCAAGCTCCAGCTTGCAAAGCGCGCGAAGGAGCTCGGCTACGACGCGATCCACGATACCGTGCACGAGATGGCGAAGGACGAGGCGCGCCACGGCGCAGGCTTCAAGGGTCTTCTCAAGAGATACTTCAACTGAACAAAGGCAGCGAAAGCCCGACGGAAAGGTCGGGCTTTTTTCGTGTAAAAGTTTTGCCGCGCCATTGACAGCATCCCTTCGCCGTGTTATACTGTGTGACGATAATCACAAAAAGGAGATTTTGCCATGGAGAAGATCCTCGTCGGCGCGGCGTACTATCCCGAAATGTGGGAGGAGTCTGAGGTCGAGAAAGACATTGTCCGCATGAAAGAGGCGGGCATCAATACCGTCCGCGTGGCGGAATTTGCATGGGGCAGGATGGAACCCGAGGAGGGGAAATTTGATTTCGGCTGGCTGGAGCGCGCAGTGGAAAAGCTTTACAAAGCGGGCATCGGCGTTATTATGTGTACGCCCACCTGCACGCCGCCCAGATGGCTGCTCAACAAGTACCCCGAAACGCGCACGGTATATGCGGACGGCACCCGCACAGAGGTATTTTCCCGCTGCCATCCGTGCAAATCCTCGCCCGTGATGCGGGAGAAAAACCGCATCATCGTCACCGAGCTTGCGAAGCGTTTCGGCGCGCATCCCGCCGTCATCGGCTGGCAGATCGACAACGAGATCTTCCCGTATAACGAGGGCTGCTACTGCCCGCTCTGCCGCGCGGGTTTCCGCGCCTACCTCAAAGAGAAGTACGGCAACGTGCGAAAGCTCAACGAGAAGTGGGGAATGCACCGCTGGTCGCTCGAATACGATTCGTTCGACGACGTTATCCCGCCCGTGCGCGGGCGCTGGGAGCACCCGTCGCTGCAGACGGAGTGGACGCGCTTTCACTGTAAAAACATCGTCTCCTATGTGAACGAGCAGGCGGATATCCTGCACGCCTACACCAAGGCGCCCGTCGGCACCGATATGATGGCGACCAACCTTCTGAGCTATGAAGACGTCAACGAGAAGCTCGACGTCGCCCAGTACAACCACTACGAGCCTGCCGCCGAGCTTGCCCGCATGACATTCGGTTACGACTTCCTGCGCACGATCAGGCCGCGCCCCTTCTGGGTGACGGAGACGCAGGCGGGCTGGAACGGCAGTACGTTTGCCGAATTCGGGTACCGTCCCAAGGGAGCTTGTTACGCAAATTCATGGCTGCCCGTCGCGCGCGGGGCGGAGATGATCGAATACTGGCACTTCCGCGCGCACCCCAACGGGCATGAGCTGGCGCACGGGGCGCTTTACAATACTGCGGGAAGGCCGTACCGCGTCACCGAGGAGATCGCCCGCGCCGCAAAGGAGTTTGAGGCTTGCCGCAAGGCGCTCGCGGGCACGCAGGTGCGTTCCCGCATCGCCATTCATTATTCCTCGACGGCGGTCATCAACTCCATCAACGCGCCGCTTCTCAAAAACTACGATTACCGCAGCACGCTCATCGACCGCGTGCACGCCGCTTTCCGCCACATGAACGTTGACGTCATCGAGACGGGACATGCGCTCGATGGGTATAAAGTCCTGTTCTCGCCCTTCCTCTCCACGGCGGACGAAAAAGGACTGAAAGAGCGCGTCATGGAATGGGTGAAGGCGGGCGGCAGGTGGATCGTCGGCCCCATGTCCGACATCATGACGGAGTATTCGAGCAAATATACGCGCGCGCCGCACTCCTTCCTCGAAGAGTTTGCCGGCGTGTACACCAGGTATGAGCTGCCTGTCGCGAACGAGGAGTACCGCGCGCGGTGGGCGCATCCCGAAATGAAGGGGGAGATCGGGCTTTCCATGTGTTACAGCGCTTACGAACTCAGGGGCGCGGAGGCAGTCGGCGTCGACGACGGCGGCGAGGTCGACGGGCTTCCCGTGATCACCGAGCGCAAGGTGGGCAAGGGGAGCGTCGTCATGCTCGGCAGTCTGCCCGATCTGACCATGCTCAGAGCGCTCGCACAGGGCGTCGGCATCATGCAGGCTTCGGACAACATCGTCCTTACCGAGCGCACGGGAGAAGAGGAAGTGATCATCGCCGTCGAGACAGAGGGGAAAGCCGGCACGCTTGGCGTGGGCGCCCCGAGAAGAGATCTCATCGGCGGCAGGACGCTCTCGGGCACCGTACAGGTTGCGCCCTATGAAGTGCTCGTTCTCGTACAGGAGAAGTAATCCGCAGTGCAGCCGCGCACGGGATGTGCTTTGCATAACGTTCCGGAACGCATGTAAAAGCCCGCGGAATCCTCCGCGGGCTTTTACAAAAATATTGGAGAGTAAAAAGCGTTGCGGCTGGGACCGCGCCGCCTTTTGGCAAACGGAAGGGGGATCAAATTCCCCTGTTCCCCCTCTGGGCGCATGGCCGCGCCTTTCCGGCAGTTTTCCCTGCCGACACATTAATTGTACGGCAAACGGGTGTAAAAGGCAACCTACTCTTTGCAAAATCTTCTCTACTCGCAAAGAATCGCCGAGTAGAGTCAAAATTTTACACTCTACTCACAGTAGAGTGGGCCGAAAATCCACTGCATCCGTTGACAAAGGGGCTGAAACGGGGTATAATATAGATATGGAAGAACAGGACGCCCTCGCGGTCATCATCGGTAAGAATATCACGCGTCTGCGCCGTCTCTCGAATATGACGCAGAGCGAGCTTGCGGAAAAGATCAACTATTCCGATAAATCCGTCTCCAAATGGGAACAGGGGAACGGCATTCCCGAAGTGCGGATTTTATTGCAGCTCGCGGAACTGTTCAACGTCTCGGTGGACGATCTGCTGCACGAACACAAGGAAGCTCCGGTCATGCCCGGGAATACGCGCCTCAAGCGGCGCATCATCATTTCGCTTCTCTCGGTGGGGCTTTGCTGGTTGGTTGCGGTCGTTGCCTTCGTGTTCATCGGGATCATCGGGCCGCAGGTGCCGCACAAGTGGCTCTCGTTCGTGTACGCAGTGCCCGTATCTGCGATCGTGGTGCTGGTGTTTGCCTGTATCTGGCATTACCGTTGGGTCCGGATCTCCGCCATTACCGTGCTGATCTGGACGGTGCTCGCGTGCGTCTATCTCACCGCGCACGTTCTCGGGGCGGAGATCGCGCTGATATTTCTCATTGGCGTGCCGCTCCAGATCCTGGCGCTCATCTTCTTCGTGCCATGGAAGAGCCTGCATTTGAACGTTCCCAAAGATTGATCGAGCGCGTGTCCCGTTTCGGGGCACGCTTGTCCGATATACGGAGTTGAACATATGAAAGAGATTCCCGTTCCCGCAGACGCGCAGGCGCGCGCCCGCAAAAAAAACGCGCTTGTCCGTGCGCGGAAAGCGTATAATGCGCTCACATTTGTGCTTGCGCTCGTTGCGATTTTGTGCCTGATCGGGCTTTTGGTCGTCGTCATCGTGCTGGAGATGCGCGACAATTCTGAGGCGACCGAGCAGCTTTTGTATATCCTGACGGGCAGTTTTGCCGCGGGTGCGACGGTGCTTGCGTTTGCCGCCTTCTTTTTCGGAAAACTGGCGCAGCAGGCAAACATGACCGAGCTTGATTACCGCGAACGGTGCGACGGGGAGGAAAGCTTCTTTGTCGGCGAAGGGACGCTCGCCTCGTTTGAAAAAGACGGGCTGCGTCTGCATGCCGAAGAGGGCGGAAAGAAGCCCATCTTCGTACCCTATCGCGACATGAAGTTTTATTCGGTCTGCACGCGCAGGAAACCGCGCGAGAGGGGGGATTGGAGCGTCGTGCTGGAAATGCCCTCCCGCTATGTCGTGAAGGAGGGACGCGGAAAAGACGCGCCGCCCCGCGCCCTCATTCAGACGGACGGCAAAGAGCGGCTGTACCGTACGCTGGAAGCACACGCGCTTGTCCTCTCGGGCGAGCAGCCGCCGCGCGCAGAAAAACGGGAAAACAAAAAATTTACGCCGCGGGCAAAATTTCTGCTGCCGGACCGGGCGCGCCGCAAAAAATCCGTCGTTTGGATGGTCGTTGCCGCCGTCGTTGCGATCGCCGGCGTCCCCATTGCGATCATATGGCAGGACATGATCACGATCGGCGCCATCCTTTCCGTATTCGGATTGTTCTTTTTGGGCAAATCCATCGCGTCTTTTGTACAGGCAAAGGGCATGATCGGGATCTATGAAGAGGGAATTTACTGGAAGGAAGGCGGCCGCGCGATCGATGAACGCATCTTTCTGAAATGGGAGGAGATCGAGCGCGTTTCCTTCGAGCATGCGCAGGGGAAGCGCTATCTGAAACTCTCCTGCGCGTACGGGAACTATCACCTTCCCGATGTCGCCGGCGCATATGAATATATCGGGGAATACAAACCCGAAAAGGTATCCTGACATGCGCGCGCTCGTCGTGCACGGTGTATACCGTCATTTTAAGGGCAATTATTATTATGTGGAGGACGTTGCCTCCGACAGCGAGACGGGGGAGCCGCTCGTCGTATACCGTGCGCTGTACGGCGAAAAGAACCTGTATGTGCGGCCGCTTGCGATGTTCCTTTCCGAAGTGGACAGGGAGAAATATCCGTCTGCATCGCAGAAGTACCGGTTCGAGGAAGCAGATCTGAAATAAACGGGAGGCGCAGCGCGTATGCTCTGTGAGAACTGCGGGAAGAATCCCGCGCAAAAGTTCATACGGAAGACGGGCGGGAGAGAGATCGTCGTAGAGCTCTGTCCCGCCTGTTACCGCACGCTGTATCCCGAAAAGGAAAACGATTTCTTTCCGGCGCTTCTGGGCAGCGGGGTTTCCGCCGAAAAAGCGTGCCCCGCCTGCGGGACCACGATGGCGGAATTCCGCCGTACGGGGCTTTTAGGCTGTGCGTACTGCTATTCGGCGTTCCGCGAGGAACTTTTGGAGACAGTGCGCAACATGCACAACATGCAGGGGGAGGTCCGCCATACGGGGAAACGTCCCGAAGCATCCGCCGAGGAGAAATACGATCAGGCGCGCGATTACGCCGCCCGCAGGGAAGCGCTCATCGAGCAGCTCGAAGAGGCGATGCGCACGGGCGACTATGCCGCGGCGCGTACGCTTCAAAAGCAGCTGCGCACCCTCAATCAGGATCTTTCAAGGGAGGGGGAATGATGCCGCTTTTAAACACGTTCGAGAGCGTTGCCGTCTCCACGCGTATTCGTCTGGCGCGCAACTTTAAGGACTATCCGTTTCCGGCGCGGCTGCTCAAAGACCCTCATGCAGAAGAGCAGGCGCACGAGATCGTCCGCCTCATTGCCGCCGAACTTGCGGAGATCGAAGATTTTTCGCTCTATGAAATGCGCACGGTGTCCGATGAGCGGGCGGCGTTTCTGATGGAGCGCTACCTCATCTCGCGCGATCTGGTGCGTAACCGCGCCATTTCGGCGGCGCTTGTCTCCCGCGACGAAACGATCAGCGTTATGCTCAATGAAGAGGATCACGTCCGCGAGCAGTATTTTACGCAGGGATTCGACCTGAAAAAAGCGTACGAACGCATCGCCGGTATCGACGACGTCATTTCCGAGTCCATTCCCTTTGCGTTCGACGATACGTTCGGGTATCTGACCGCCTGCCCGACCAATCTCGGTACGGGGCTTCGCGCTTCGGTCATGCTCTTTCTTCCCGCCGTTTCCAGGCGGGGACTCATGCGCACGGTCATGCCGCAGCTGACCCGTCTCGGACTTACGGTGCGCGGCGCGTTCGGCGAGGGGAGCGGATCGGAGGGCGATCTGTTTCAGGTGAGCAACGAGGTGACGCTCGGCGTGAGCGAAGGGGATATCCTCTCCGTTGTGGAGCAGTCGGTGGGGTACGTTGTGGAAATGGAACTTCTTGAGCGCGCCCGCATGAAAGCGGAGGAAGGGATCGCGCTCAAAGACCGCGTCCGCCGTTCCTACGGCGTCCTCACGCATTGCAGCATTCTGGAAGAGCGCGAGTTCATGCGCCGCGTGGCGGATGTAAAACTCGGCATCGCGCTCGGCTATTTCGGAACGGGCGGCGAAGGGGAAGAGCGGATGCGGGAGCTGGACGATCTGACAATGTCTATGCGCCCCGCCAACATCAATCGGCTCAACGGGGCGCCGCTCGACGCGCGCGGGCAGGATATTTACCGTGCGGAGTATACGGGCAACGTCGTCCGCGGATTGCAGCTCGATCTGTAAGCGTTTCTATCGCAGGAGGGTATTTTGGATACATCGCATTTTTCCGATCATCTCAGGCAGGCGGTCGCGCTTGCCGAAGAGGCGGCAAAGGGATACAAGACGAATTACATCGGCACCGAGCATGTACTCATGGCGATGCTCTGCGTGACGGACAGCACGGCGAGCCGCCTGCTGGTACAGGCGGGCGTGGACATCGATAAATTCCGCACGATCTTCAAGCGCAATCTGCAGCACGATTCCCCCGTGCACGGGTTTACGCCGCGCACGAAAAAGATCTTCGGGCTTGCCCGTGAATATTCGCTGCAATCGGAAGAGATCAATGCCATAACGGGAACGGAGCACGTTTTGCTTGCCATTCTCACGGTAGACGACTGTCTTGCCGTTATGATCCTCCATACGCTCGGCGTAGACGTTCAGGAGATCACGCGGCGGACGGAGCAGTTCATTGCGCCGGCGGAACGCGAAGAGGAGCCCGATCGCGGCATCAGCAGCCCGCAGGACAGAGAGGAGCTGGAGAAGCGCCGGCGCGAAGTGCTGCGGCGCATCACGGCGTCTTCGCAGGAAAAACCGGCGGCCTCGGGCGAGCTTGACGAGGCGCTGCTCGCTTACGGCGTCGATCTTACGCAGCGCGCCCGCGAGGGCAAGCTCGACCCCGTGATCGGGCGGAGAAAAGAGATCGAAAAAGTCGTGCAGATCCTCTCGCGGCGCACCAAAAACAATCCCGTGCTCATCGGGGAGCCGGGCGTCGGCAAGAGCGCCGTCGTGGAGGGACTTGCGCAGGCGATCGCCTCCGGAAGAGTGCCCGAACTGCTGCGCGGCAAGATCGTATTTTCACTCGATCTGACGGGGCTTGTGGCGGGAGCGCGTTACCGCGGCGATTTTGAGGAGCGTCTGAAATCGGTGGTGGACGCCATCCAGAAGAACAGCAACATCATTCTCTTTATCGACGAGATCCACATGATCGTGGGAGCGGGCGGTTCCGCGGACAGCAACATGGACGCTTCCAATATTCTCAAGCCCATGCTTGCGCGCGGTCAGCTCCAGACGGTAGGCGCGACTACGCTGGAAGAATACCGCAAATACATCGAAAAGGACGCGGCGCTCGAACGCCGTTTCACGCCCGTGATCGTCGATCAGCCGAGCGTGGAAGATACGATCACCATTTTGCGCGGCGTGAAAGATAAATACGAGGCGCATCATAACGTCGTGATCACCGATGAAGCGATCGAGGCGGCGGCAAAGCTCTCCGACCGATACATCACGGACCGCTTCCTGCCCGATAAGGCGATCGACCTGATCGATGAGGCGGCTTCCCGCGCGAGGCTGAATTCCTACAACGGCCCCGAAGAGGTGCGCGAACTTGAAGATCGTCTCGTCCGGCTCAAAGCGGATCGCGAAAAGGCGCATAAGTGGCAGGAAGAGGCGCGCTGTAAAGAGCTTGGAAAGGAGATCGACGTGCTCTCCGTACAGATCGAAGCGCGGCGGCAGGCGTGGGCGCGCGGGCGCGACGTCACGCATCTTGCCATCGGGAAAGACGATATTGCGCAGATCGTCTCGGGCTGGACGGGCGTCCCCGTTGCAAAGCTCACGGCGGAGGAGAGCGAGCGGCTCATGCACCTCGAAGACGAGCTGCACCGCCGCATCGTGGGGCAGGACGAAGCCGTTACGGCCGTCGCCAAAGCCATCCGCCGCGCGCGTGCGGGGCTGAAGGATGCAGGCAAACCCATAGGTTCGTTCATCTTCGTCGGCCCCACGGGCGTGGGCAAGACCGATCTTTCCAAGGCGCTCGCGGAGAGCATGTTCGGCGACGAGCGCCTCCTGGTGCGGCTGGATATGTCGGAATATATGGAAAAAGCGTCCGTCTCCAAGCTGATCGGCGCACCTCCCGGATACGTCGGCTATGAGGAGAGCGGCGGGCAGCTGACCGACCGCATCCGCACCAAGCCTTATTCCGTCGTGCTCTTCGACGAGATCGAAAAGGCGCATCCGGACGTATTCAATATCCTCCTGCAAATTCTCGACGACGGCAGGCTGACCGACAGCCGCGGCAGGGAGGTATCCTTTAAAAACACCGTCATCATCCTGACGAGCAATGTCGGCGCGCACGAGGTCAAGGACGCCGCGCCGCTCGGCTTCCGCTCTGCAGACGAGATCCAGGCGTATGAGGATATGAAGAGCCGCATCGAAGCGGCGCTCAAACGGCAGTTCAAGCCGGAGTTTTTGAACCGGTTGGACGACATCATTATCTTTCATAAACTCTCGCGGGAAGACGCGGCGCATATCTGCGAAAAAATCGTGGATTCGCTTGCGAAGCGGTTGGAAGGCAAGGGGATCAGACTCAAAGTCAGCGCGCGTGCGCTCAGCCTTCTTGTGGAAGAGGGGTACAGCGAAGAATTCGGCGCGCGGCCCTTAAAGCGGGCGGTACGCCGCCGTATCGAGGATCCGCTCTCCGAAGAGGTCCTTCTCGGGCGGGTCTCTGCAGGAAAGACGGTCATCGTAGACGAAGAGGACGGCAAATTTACCTTTACCGAGGAATAAACAAACGGACGGCATGCGCCGTCCGTTTTGCGTTTTTTCATGTTATCGCTCGTATACGCTCCTGCCGCGCGCATCAACGGCGACAACGGCGGGGAAGTCCTCTACTTCCATGCGGTAGATCGCCTCGCTCAGAAGATCGGGGAAGGCGACAAGCTCCATTTTTTTGACGGCGTTTCCGTACTGTGCGCCTGCGCCGCCGATGGCGGCAAAGTACACTTTCCCGTTGCGGACGAGGGCGCGCACCGTCTCGGCGCTCATCTCTCCCTTGCCGATCATGCCGCGAAGCCCCAGATCGAGGAGACGGGGCGCAAAGGCGTTCATGCGCGCCGAGGTCGTTGGTCCGCAGCTTCCGCACGCCTTGCCCGCGGGTGCGGGGCAAGGCCCCGCATAATAGATGTATGTCTCTTTCAGATCGACGGGAAGGGGCTTGCCCTCGTCCAAAAGGGCGACAAGCCGCTTATGGGCGCAGTCACGGGCGGTATAGATGACGCCCGAGAGCAATACACCGTCGCCCGCGCGGAGCGCGCGCGCCTCTTCTTCGGAGAGGGGAAGGGTAAGCCGTTTCATCACAGCACCTCCTTTTCGCAGCGCACGCAGTGACACTGGATATTGACGGCGACGGGAAGCCCTGCAATATGGGTGGGGGCGATCTCGCAGGCAACGGAGAGCGCCGTCACGGCTCCGCCGAAGCCCTGCGGCCCGATCCCGAGCGCATTGATCTTATCGAGCGCTTCCGCTTCAATGGAAGCGACGTCCTCGCGGGGATTGCGGCTGCCTACGTCCCGCGTGAGCGCCTTTTTCGCAAGGAAAGCGCAGCTGTCGAACGCGCCGCCGATCCCGACGCCCACGCACACGGGCGGACAGGGACGGGATCCTGCAAGTTTCACCGTCTCCACAATGGTATCGACGATCCCCGCGCGCCCCTGCGAGGGCGTGAGCATGACGAGGCGGCTCATGTTTTCGCTGCCGAATCCCTTCGGAAGGAAGGTGATGGAGACGCATTCTCCCGCTACCATGTCCAGGTGCAGATGCGCGGGCGTATTGTCGCCCGTGTTTTCGCGCGTCAGGGGATCGCAGATGCTCTTGCGGAAACAGCCGTCCGCATAGGCGCGCCGCACGCCGTCGTCCACCGCCTCCCTGAGCGGGGCGCCCGTAAGGCGGACGTCCTGCCCGAGCTCTATGAGAACGACCGCCATGCCGGTATCCTGGCAGACGGGCATGTGTTCGCGCAGCGCCGTTTCTTCGTTTTGCAGAATGGTTTCTAAGGCGAAACGCGCCGCGCCGTCTTCTCCGGTCGCGGCGCGGCTGAGCGCCGCATGGCAGGCGGGGGTGAGCGCAACGCCCGCTTTGCGCGCTAAGCGGTACACGCAATCGGCGATTTCTTTGGTATCTAAAATTCTCATATCTGTATTATAAAACAATTTTTTTAAAAAGCAAAGAGATTTTCTTGGACAATCCCCGAAAAAATCGGTATAATGAGAGCATGGAACAGCAAGACGGCGTGTATTTCAAGCGGCGCGCGCTCTCCGAGGCGGGGATCGCCTATTCGGTGAGCGCTGTTTTGCCCGTGATATTGTCGCTCATCGTCGGCGTTGCGGCAGTGCTCGCCGCGGGGGAGAACTATGCGGATACCGATTGGTACCGCTTTTTATCCTACCTTCTCCCGCAGATGTGCTTTGCCGCGGCGGCGCTCCTCTTTTTCCGCCGCAGCAAGGTCTCCGTGCGCAAAACGTACTGCAGCTGCAGGTGGCACTATTTTGCCGTTGCGATCGTGCTGCAATTCGGGCTGATGTTCTCGCTCTCCGAGCTGAACAACTATTTCGTCGCGTTTTTGGAGCGATTCGGCTACGAGAGCGCGGGCGTGCAGCTTCCTTCGCTCGACGGATGGTATCTCCTGCCTGCCATGCTCATCATCGCGGTACTTCCCGCGGTGTTTGAAGAGACGCTCTTCCGCGGTATTCTCGTCAGGAGCATGTCCGCGTCTGAATGGGGTACGGGGGCGATCGTGCTCATCTCGGGCGCGATGTTTTCCCTCTTTCACGGCAACCCCGCGCAGACGCTCTACCAATTTATCTGCGGCATGTGTTTCGCGCTCATCGCTCTGCGGGCGGGGAGCATTCTTCCGTCCATGGTGGCGCACTTTTGCAACAACGCCGCGATCCTGGCGCTCACGGCAACGGGCTACGGCGTCGAGGGCGGCTGGACGATGCCCCTCGGCTGGAACATCGGGCTTACCGCCGCTTCGGCGGTGTGCCTTGCCGCGGCGCTCGTCTATCTCATTGTGTTTGACAAGAATCACCGCCAAAAGGGCGGCGTGAAGGACGGCAGACACTTCTTTCTCGCTGCGGCGGTGGGGATTGCCGTCTGCGCCGTGCAGTGGCTCGTTGTGCTGATTACAGGGTTTTAACATGGTCAAAGTAAGTCTCGTCTGCGTGGGAAAACTCAAAGAGGCGTTCTGGCGGGATGCCGTCGCGGAATATTCGAAGCGCCTTGCGCGCTTCTGTAAATTTGAGATCAGAGAGCTTGCGGAGGGCAGAACGCCCGAAGAGGAGGCGCAGCCCGTTCTCCGCGCGTGCAAGGGGCATGTGATCGCGCTCGCCGTCGAGGGGAAGGCGTGCTCTTCGGAGGCGTTCGCCGAAAAGCTCCGTTCGCTGTGCGACCGCGGCGAGGAGATCACGTTCGTCATCGGCTCCTCATGCGGTCTCTCGCCGCGCGTCAAGGCGGCGGCAAGCGAGCTGCTCTCTTTTTCGCAGATGACCTTTCCGCACCAGCTCATGCGCGTCATTTTATGCGAACAGATCTACCGCGCGTTTATGATCGGAGCGGGCGCGGAATATCATAAATAGCAAAAACTGCATACAATGGGTGGTGAACGTCTATGAGGAAGTTTCGTCGTTCTACCAAAGTTACCGCGGCGAGAAGGCGGTGATCGGTGAAAGCGTATGCGGGCGCAGGATCTACGCAATGTTCATCGGCACGCATGCGGGACCTTTGGGGATCTGTCAGTACGCCATCCATGCGCGGGAATGGATCGGGGCGCATCTTGCGCTCTGGCATATCCGCAGAGGGCTTGTCCGCGGGGGGATATGGATCGTGCCGCTCGTCAATCCGGACGGCGCGCTCCTCGTGCAGGAGGGAGCGGAGAGCCTTTCAAAGGGCAGGCGTGCGGAACTTTTATACCTCAACGGGAGCGGCGATTTTTCGCTCTGGAAGGCAAACGCACGCGCCGTCGATCTCAACGTCAATTTCGACGCCCGCTGGGGCACGGGCGCGCACAATGTGCGCGTGCCGAGTGCGGCGAACTATGTGGGGATCACGCCCTTTTCCGAACCCGAGACGAGGGCGCTCCGCGACTTCACGCGCGCCGTCTCGCCGCAGTTTACGATCAGCTATCATACCAAGGGAGAGGAGATCTATTGGCGTTTTCATCAGCCCGTCTTTCGGGTGCGGCGCGATAGGCGTCTTGCAAAAATTCTCAGCGCCGCAACGGGGTATCCGCTCAGGGAAGCGCCGCATTCGGCGGGCGGATACAAAGATTGGTGTATCGAGAGCCTGCATATCCCTGCATTTACGGTAGAAGCGGGGCGGGACGACTTTCCGCATCCGCTGGGGCTTTCGGCGCTCTCAAGCGTCGTAACGAAAAATCTCGATGCGCTTGTGCGTTTTACGGAGGAATACTGAATGGAAGAACGCTTCATGCGGGAGGCGATCCGCCTCGCAGAGAAGGCGAAAAAGAAAGGCGAAGTGCCGATCGGCGCCGTCGTCGTGTACGAGGGCAGGATCGTCGGGCGCGGCTTTAACCTCCGCACGAAATTGCAGATGGCGACGGCGCACGCCGAGATGCGCGCGATCGACCGCGCCTGCAAAAAACTGCATTCGTGGCGGCTCCCCGGGGCGGAGATCTACGTCACGCTCGAACCCTGTCCCATGTGTATGGGCGCGATCCTGAATGCGCGCATCGACCGCGTCTATTTCGGCGCGTACGAGCAGAAGGGAAGGAGCCTGACGAACGAGCTTGCAAACGCAAACCTGCTCAATCACAAGACCCAAGTGGTCGGCGGCGTGCTCCAAGAGGAATGCGCCGCAGTGCTGACCTCGTTTTTTAGCGAAATGCGCGCAAGAGAGAAGGCGAAAAAGAAATAGCAATGCCCGTCCCGCCCAAGGCGGGACTTTTTATGCCCGTTTGCTATGGTAGCGCATAATCAAAAGGTATTTGACATTGCCCTTCGGCGAGGATATAATAGGGACAGATAAAGCGCGCGGCGCTCTGCCGCGCAAAAGGAGAAAAATATGCTCGGAAATTTTACCTATTGTAATCCTACCCGCCTGTATTTCGGCAAAGAGGCGATGCAGGGGCTGGAAAAGGAACTTCCCAAATACGGCGAGAACGTCCTTCTGGTCTACGGCGGCGGCTCGATCAAGAAGAACGGCATCTACGATCAGGTCGTGGCGGCGCTGAAAGCATGCGGCAAAAAAGTGTTTGAGGACGCGGGCGTCATGCCCAATCCCACCGTCGAAAAGCTGCACGAGGGCGTGGAGCGCGCCCGCGCGGCGAAAGCCGATCTCATCCTCGCGGTGGGCGGCGGCTCCGTGTGCGACTACGCAAAGGCGGTCTCCGTCTCCGTGCACTGCGACGAGGAGCCGTGGGAGAAGTACTATATCCGCTTTGAGGAGCCGACCTGCGAGATCGTTCCCGTCGGCTGCGTGCTCACCATGGTCGGCACGGGCAGCGAGATGAACGGCGGTTCCGTCATCACCAATCACGCGCAGAAGCTCAAGATCGGGCACGTCTTCGGCACGGAGGTGTTCCCAAAGTTTTCCATCCTCAATCCCGAATTTACCTTTACGCTGCCCAAGTATCAGATGATCGCAGGTTTCTACGACATCATGAGCCACATCCTCGAACAGTATCTCTCGGGCACGGACGACAACACTTCCGACTACATTATGGAGGGAATGCTGCGCTCGCTCATCCACAGCGCGCCCATCGCTGTGAAGGATCCCACCAACTACGAGGCGCGCTCCAACATCATGTGGACGGCGACCTGGGCGCTGAACACGCTCGTCGCCATGGGCAAGGATACCGACTGGGAAGTGCACATGCTCGGTCAGGCGGTCGGCGCGCACACCGACGCCACGCACGGCATGACGCTCGCTGCAGTCTCCATGCCCTACTACCGCTACATCATGCCCTACGGACTTGCAAAGTTCGTCCGCTACGCCGTCAACGTATGGGGAGTTGATCTGAGCGGCAAGACGGACGAGGCCGTCGCCGCCGAGGGGCTTGACAGAATGGAGGCTTGGATGCGCTCGCTCGGGCTCGTGATGAACCTCACAGAGCTCGGCGTAAAGGAAGATATGATCGACGGACTCGTCAAGAGCACGCTCGTCATGGAGGGCGGCTACAAGGTGCTCACGCCCGAAGAGATCGCGCAGATCTTCAGGGCGAGCCTGTAATCAAAAACGCCGCGCAGGGCTTTTTTGCACTGCGCGGAATTGCATGTTTATCGGCAGAAAAGGAGATTGTTATGAAAGTATTGCTTGTCAACGGCAGTCCGCGTGCAAAGGGCTGCACCTATACGGCGCTCACCGAAGTTGCAAAGGCGCTCGAGGCGGACGGGATCGAGACGGAGATCTTCCAGGTCGGCGCAAAGCCCGTGCGCGACTGTATCGCCTGCTTGAAGTGCCGCGAACTCAAAAGGTGTGTGTTCGACGACGATGTGGCAAACGCCCTCATTGAAAAGGCAAAGACGGCGGACGGTTTTGTTTTCGGTTCGCCCGTCTATTATGCGCACCCTTCGGGGATTTTGCTCTCCGTTTTGGACCGTGCCTTCTATGCGGGCGGCTATGCCTTTGCGGGCAAGCCTGGCGCGAGCGTCGTTTCGGCGCGGCGCGGCGGTACAGCGGCTTCGTTCGACGTTGTGAACAAGTATTTCGGGATCTGCCAGATGCCCGTCGTCTCATCCAGCTATTGGAATATGGTGTACGGCAAGACGCCCGACGAGGTTCGGCAGGACGAAGAGGGGATGCAGACGATGCGCAACCTCGCACGCAACATGGCGTACATGCTCAAATGTATCGCGGCAGGCAGGGAGAAGGGCATTCTCCCGCCCGAGAACAACGTCTCGGTGCGGACGAATTTTATACGGTAAAGAACTCACAGATTTTCCGCGAACTGACGCGGAAAATCTTCGTGAAATTCAGGAAAACCCGCGGGTACGCCCTTCGGGCTAACCGCCTGTTTTCCTCGGCAATGCGATTTTGGCAACAGTTAGCCTCGCATTGCCTCACCTTTCCGCACGAGCGCAGGTATGCGCAAATGTAGTACCGCAGCGGAAGGCAACCTTCCTCGCGAGATCGGAAGAGCGTCGTGTAGGGAAAGAGTGTAGATCTCGGTGGTCGCCGTATCATTAAAAAAAAAAA
>CALVLR010000126.1 GCA_944340685.1 uncultured Clostridia bacterium
ACTGCTTCTGCTTCCTTGCAGGGCATGAGTCCTTCGCGGCGGCAGAGGGCGCGATCTCCATCGCCATGAACGCAAACAAGGTGCGCAAAAAGCCCCTTCGCGTCATTCTCAACGGCCTCGGCAAGGACGCGGCGTTCATCATCTCCCGTATCAACGGGTTCACCTATTGCGAGACGGTGTTCGATCCCTATACCGAAACGGTCACGGTCACGAAAGAAGTCGCCTATTCGGACGGTCCCCGCGCCAAGGTCAAGTGCTACGGCGTGGACAACGTCCCCGAAGGCGTTGCCGTTATGAAGCTTGAAAAGGTCGGCGTTTCCATCACAGGCAACTCCACCAATCCCACGCGTTTCCAGCACCCCGTTGCGGGCACCTATAAGAAGTGGTGCGTCGAGAACGGCGTGCAGTACTTCTCGGTCGCGTCCGGCGGCGGTACGGGCAGAACGCTCCACCCCGACAACATGGCGGCAGGTCCTTCCTCGTACGGCATGACGGATACGATGGGCAGAATGCACTCCGACGCGCAGTTCGCAGGTTCTTCCTCCGTTCCCGCGCACGTCGAGATGATGGGCCTTATCGGCATGGGCAACAACCCCATGGTCGGCGCTACGGTCGCAGTCGCGGTCGCGGTGCAGGAAGGCATGAACAAATAAGAGAATGCGTAAAAAGGCTTCCGTTCGCGGAAGCCTTTTTTGTGACAAAAAACTATATTCCCTATTGCATTTGAGCGGGAAATATGGTATACTCCATAAAACAGATTGACGCGGGGAGCCTCGTTGCAGGCTGAGAGTAAGCGGCTGCGCTTAGACCCGGATTACCTGACTTGGATCATGCCAACGTAGGGACGGTCGTATCCTGAAACAAAGCGGTGCGCCGTTCGCGGCGCATCGCTTTTTGCGTGCCTGCGGCAGATCTTCCCGCAAAAAAAGGAGAAAAACATGCTGAAAGAGTGCCTGGAAAATGTGCGCGCGGCTGTCCCGCTTGTACACAACATCACCAACTATGTCACCGTCAACGATGTGGCGAATATCTTGCTCGCCTGTGGCGGCAGCCCCATCATGTCGGACGACGAAGGGGACGTGGAGGACATCACCTCCATCTGCGGCGGACTCAACATCAATATCGGCACGCTGAATAAAAACACGATCCCCGCCATGTTTCTGGCGGGCAGGCGCGCAAACGCGCTGGGGCACAAGGTACTGCTCGATCCCGTCGGCGCGGGCGCGAGCAAGCTTCGCACCGAGACGGCGCTCTCCCTTTTGCGGGATGTAAAGTTTGACGCCGTGCGCGGGAACATCTCCGAGATCAAGACGCTTGCCTTCGGCAGCGGCAAGACGTCGGGCGTCGACGCAAACGTCGCGGATCGCGTCACGGAGGAGAATCTGGAGGACTCCGTTGCCTTCGTCAAATCGTTCGCCGCCGCCTGCCGCTGCATCGTCGCCGTCACGGGCGCGATCGACCTCGTCTCCGACGGCGATCGGTGCTATGTCATCCGCAACGGCAGGGCGGAGATGGGCAGGATCACGGGCACGGGATGCCAGCTCTCCGGCATGATGACGGCGTTCCTTGTCGCCAATCCCGAGAAGCCCCTCGAAGCGTGCGCTGCAGCCGTCTGCGCGATGGGGCTGGCGGGAGAGATCGGCTGGAAGAACATGCAGACCGGCGACGGCAACTCCACCTATCGGAACCGCATCATCGACGCGATCTACAATATGGACGGCGACGCCTTGGAGCGTGGGGCAAAGTATGAAATTTTGTAAGGATCAACTCAGGCTGTACGCCGTAACGGACAGCCGCTGGCTCGGCGAGGGGGAGACGCTTTCCTCCCGCGTTGCCGCCGCGATCCGCGGCGGGGCGACCTTTGTTCAGCTGCGTGAAAAGGAGATGCAGAGCGAAAAGCTTCTGTCGCTTGCGCGCGAGATCGGGGTGTTGTGCCGCGGCATGGATGTGCCGTTTGTCGTCGACGACGATGCGGAGATCGCCGCGCTGGCGGGCGCCGACGGCGTGCATGTGGGGCAGAGCGACGAAAGCGCCGCCGAGGCGCGCCGCCGCATCGGTCCGGATAAGATCCTCGGCGTTTCGGCGCAGACGGTGGAGCAGGCGCTCGAAGCGGAGAGAAACGGCGCGGACTATCTCGGCGTGGGGGCAGTGTTCCCCACGGGCAGCAAGGACGACGCCGACGCCGTCTCGCTCGATACGCTGAAGGCCATCTGCAATGCCGTCCATATCCCTGTCGTCGCCATCGGCGGCATCGGCATAAAGAACGTCGGCGTGCTGCGCGGGACCGGGATCAGCGGCGTGGCGGTTATCAGCGCGCTCTTTGCCCGCGAGGATACCGAGGCGGCGGCGCGCGAACTGCTGTGTGCAGTGGAGGAGATCGTGTGATCGGCGCGATCTTCGACCTCGACGGCACACTGCTCGACTCCATGCCCGTCTGGAAAGACGCGGGGAATGCGTTCCTTGCCCGTCTCGGCAAACAGGGGGAGGAGGGGCTTGACCGCAAGCTCTTCCCGCTCTCCGTTCTGGAGGGGGCGAAATACCTGAAAGAGCATTACGCGCTTGCGCTTACCCCGCAGGAGATCGTCGACGGGCTCGACGACACCATCGCAGAGGCATACCGCACGTCCATTCCCTTGAAGGAAGGGGCGCGCGAGCTGATAAAAGCACTGTTGCGGCGCGGCATTCCGCTTGCCGTAGCGACCGCGACCGACCGACCGCTCGTGGAGACGGCGCTTGTGCGGCTGGGCGTTGCGGGGTATTTTACCGCTCTCTTTACCTGCGGCGAAGTGGGCAAGGGCAAGGGAGAGAGTGCGGCTGTCTATGAGGCGGCTGCCGCTTCGATCGGCGTTCCCTCCGCGCACTGCTGGGTGTTTGAGGACGCGCTCCATGCCGCGCGCACCGCAAAGAATGCGGGATTCCGCGTCGTGGGCGTGTACGACGAAGCGAGCGGACGGGAGTGGCAGGAACTTTCTGCGCTCGCGGACGTCGCGCTCCGTGATCTGATCCGAACGGGCAGGCTGTTTGCCGCGTTGGAGGAGACGGAATGAAGACCTTCCTTACGATCGCCGGAAGCGACAGCAGCGGCGGCGCGGGCATTCAGGCGGACATCAAGACGGCGACTGCCCTAGGCATGTACGCGGCGAGCGTTGTGACGGCTGTCACGGCGCAGAATGCGGACATGGTATACGGATTTGCGGAGACGCCTGCGGACATGGTCGCCATGCAGCTAGACGCCGTATTCTCGCAGATCGTGCCGGATGCAGTCAAGATCGGCATGGTGCCCTCGGCGGCATGCGCGGAGACGGTCGCGCAGAAGCTTGCGTACTTCGGCGCAAAGAATATCGTCATCGATCCGCTCGCGGTCGCATCTGGCGGGCAGCGGCTCGCTTCCGAACAGGCGGCAGCGGCGTCGCGCAGACATCTCTATCCCATGGCGGCGCTGCTTACGCCCAATCTTCCCGAGGCGGCGCAGCTTGCGTTCGGAGAGGGCGCAGCTATCTGCGGTCGGGAAGAGGCGGAGCGCGCGGCGGAGGCGATCTTTGACCGCTTCGGGTGCGCCGTGCTCGTAAAGGGAGGACATGCCGCGGAGAATGCCGACGATCTGCTGTACGACGGAAAGCGCCTTGTCTGGCTGGCGGGGGAGCGTCTCCCCCGCGGCGCGCACGGGACGGGCTGTACGCTTTCGAGCGCCATTGCCTGCCGCCTTGCGGCGGGCGATACGCTCCAGGACGCCGTATGCGCGGCGAAGGCGTATCTCACGGGGGCGCTCCGCGCGGCGGAGCCGTGCGGCGGGAGCGCGCTTCTGAATTTTACATGGAAATGCAAAACGGAGGAATGATATGAGAAATTACGCAACCCAAATGGAGGCTGCCCGTAAGGGCATTGTGACTGAGGAACTGAAAAAGGTCGCCGCCAAAGAGCGCATGACGCCGGAGGAACTTCTTCCACTCGTGGCGGAGGGCAAGGTGGTCATCTGCGCCAACAAAAACCATACCTGCCTCGACCCCGAGGGGGTGGGTTCCATGCTCCGCACCAAGATCAACGTCAATCTGGGCGTTTCGCGCGACTGCAAGGATTACAACATCGAGATGCAGAAGGTAATGGCGGCGGTCAACATGGGTGCGCACGCGATCATGGATCTCTCCTCGCACGGGAATACGGAGCCGTTTCGCAAAAAACTGACGGCGGAATGCCCCGCCATGATCGGCACGGTGCCCGTTTATGATTCCGTCATTCACTATCAGCGCGATCTCGATACGCTCACTGCGAAAGATTTTATCGACGTCGTACGGCTGCATGCGGAAAACGGCGTGGATTTCGTCACGCTGCACTGCGGCATCACGCGCAAGACCATCGATCAGATCAGAAAACACAAGCGCAAGATGAACATCGTCTCGCGCGGCGGCTCGCTTGTATTTGCATGGATGTGCATGACGGGCGAGGAGAATCCCTTCTATGAGTACTACGACGAGATCCTCGAGATCTGCCGCGAATACGATGTGACCATCTCGCTCGGCGACGCCTGCCGCCCCGGCTGCCTGGCAGACGCCTCGGACGTCTGCCAGATCGAGGAACTTGTCCGCCTCGGCGAGCTGACCAAGCGCGCGTGGGCGCGCGATGTGCAGGTCATGGTGGAGGGACCCGGGCATATGCCCATGGATCAGATCGCCGCCAACATGAAGCTTCAGCAGACCATCTGCTGCGGCGCGCCCTTCTATGTGCTCGGTCCCCTCGTCACAGATATTGCGCCCGGGTACGACCACATCACTTCCGCCATCGGCGGGGCGATCGCGGCGGCGTCCGGCGCGGCGTTTCTCTGCTATGTCACGCCTGCGGAGCACCTTGCGCTGCCCAACGTTGAAGACGTCAGGCAGGGCATTATCGCCAGTAAGATCGCGGCGCACGCGGCGGACATTGCCAAGGGGATCCGCGGGGCGCGGGAGATCGACGACAAGATGGCGGACGCCCGCCGCGCGCTCGACTGGGAAGGGCAGTGGGCATGCGCCATCGACCCCGAGACGGCGAAGGCGATCCGCGCCGACCGCAGTCCGGAACACGACGATACCTGTTCCATGTGCGGCAAATTCTGCGCCGTGCGCAGCATGAACAAGGCGCTTGCGGGCGAACATATCGATATACTCTGATCAGAAGTAAAAAAACGCGGAAGGCTGCCCTTCCGCGTTTTTTTTGCTGTTTTTGTGAGGACGGTCGTGACAAGACGTCATTCTTTTGATAGGATTGTGTTGTTTGCGCCTGCCGAGAATGATACCGGCCTTTCCGGAGGAATCCCGCAAAGCGTTTGCTGCGCTGCGGCGATCTTGAATTCTGCCGAATGGTGCACGAAACAGGGATCTGCGATGTTATATCAATAAGGGACAATTATAGGATCATGCATCTCTGCCGCCCGACCGCACGGCGACGGGGCAAATTCATGCAATGTGATACAAATGGATAAATTGGACAACGAACGGCTCGGCGCGCTGATCATAGCCGTAGCACAAGGGGACGTCGGCGCCGTGGAGCAAATTTACAACTTGATGGGCAGAGTGATGTATGCCGTAGCGGCTTCCTATCTGCGCGAGCTTGCCGATATTGAAGACGCCGTGCAGACCGCCCTTCTGACGATCGTCCGCAAAGCGGACCGCTTCCGCGAGAATAAGAATGCCTATGCATGGGTGAATACGATCGTCAAAAATACCGCGCTCAATCTGCGTGCGGCAAAGGGAAGGCGCACCGCTTTGGAAGTCTCCGAAATAAAGCAGCATTCTTTTTCGGCGGAGATGATGGATGAGGCTCTCTTCGTCCGACAGCTCCTGAGCGTTCTGACGGAGCATGAGCGGGATGTGGTGTACTACCGCTTCTGGTACGGGCTTTCTCTTTCGGAGATCGGGCAGGCGGTCCGGAAAAGCAAGAGCGCCGTGAAAAAAACGCTTGACCGTGCGCTCTTAAAAATGGAAAAGTTTGCTGACAAATAAAAAAGGTGTACGAACGCATAAGGATGACTGTTATATATCATAAACAAAGATATGCGTGGAGGGAGCGGGGACCTCTGTATAGCTGCATGACTGTGGGCGGGTGATATTTTATGGGAAAACGCGATCAAATTGAAAAACGGCTCTCGGAGTTTCCGGAGCGGATGACGCCGGATCCTGGTTTGGCGGACGCTCCGAAACTGCTTGCGGCGGAGCGGAACAAGCCCTGCAAAAGGAGAAACCGGCTTCGGCTGGTCGGACTTGCGCTGCCCTGCGTCATGCTTGCCTGCATTGCCATTCCCCTGGCGGTATATCTTCTTCCTTCGCAGGCGCCGGAGATCCCGCCCGTGATCGAGGAACCGCCCGGGAAAGAGGACGGGCAGCACTATCTCGATTCTCCCACCAATTTTATTCCCGTGGACGACGTTGCGGCATTTCTGGAGGAGTGCGATAAGGTCAATTACCGCTATCTGCCTTCCGACGTTCCGGAGTATCTCATCTCCCAGGTGTCTTCGCAGGCGTATTACACGGCGGAAGGGGAATTTGCCTACTTCTATCAGAGCGGATCCTATCTCACGGAGAATGATCTGTACAACGTCAGGCTGATGGTGGCGGACGAAAACGTCTGGACGGACGATTTTGACGCCTTCAAGGATTTGCCCGAGCAGACCAACGTTCAAGGGATAGAGATCGCCTATTCGACCTATACGCAGAGCGATATGCAATCTCTGTATTGCGCGATGAAAGAGGACGGCGCGGCGTATTATCTGGAAGTCGAGTTTCTTGGCGGTGCGGACGAGGCGCTGTCGCGGTTTGCAGCGCTTCTGTTCGGCGACGAGGCGTGATTATACTTACACTCCCGAATATAGGACATGGCGGCCTGCAATTGCAGGCCGCCATGTCCTATATATGAGATTATCTTATATTTCGAATAATATCGAAATATAAATTAGTATTAAGATTGGTCCGCATACGGCAAAAAGACCCGAAAAAGGGCGTTTTTGCGCGTTCAGAGGCGGATCGGAGAGAAAAAATCCGTACAAACAGATCGGAAAATCATTTAATTAGATAAATATCGAAATATAATAAAAACTTGTGCCGCCTTGGAAAGGCGGCACAAAAATGCTGAATGTCTTTCGCGCAGGATCGCCGTAAACTCACAGCTTCTCGGCGACGCTCCATGCCTGCCAGATGACGGTACGCAGATTTCCGACCTTGTCTGCATCGCCGACCACATGCACATGTGCGCGTTTTTTCACGAGAGGGGCGGGCGTGTAGCCGACGGAGACGATCACGCTGTCGGCGGGAACGGTCTGCTCGGAGCCGTCCTTAGCGCGGATGACGACGCTGTCCGCGGTGATTTTTGAGACGGTGCTCTCCAGATGCACAGGCACCTTATGATAGCCGAAGAAATCGCGCAGATAGGAAGAGTTGGCAAGGCACAGTCCGCGGACCGCCATCAGGTCGTTCTTTGCTTCGACGATGACGGGTCTCTTTCCCTTTAAGAACAGATCGTAGGCGATCTCGCAGCCGGTCAGTCCGCCGCCGATGATCACGACGTTCTCGCCGACCTCTTTTCCGTCCAGGTAATCGATGGCTTCCATGCTGCGTTCGATCCCCGGAATGCGCAGCTTCCTTGCCTTCGCGCCCGTTGCGATCACGATCTCGTCGGCGTCCAGCTCGGTGAGCGACTTGATCTCGCAGCCATACTCCACGCGGATGGGAAGCGCCGCGATCTGGCGGCGGTACCACTCGATGAGCGCCCGATCTTTTTCCTTGAAAGAGGGCGCTGCCGCCTGGATAAATACGCCGCCGAGGCGGTCTGTCTTTTCGTAAATGGTCACATCGTGTCCGCGGAGCGCGGCGATGCGGGCGGTTTCGATCCCGCCGATGCCGCCGCCGACAACGGCGACCTTCTTGCGCTTTCCGGCGGGGCGGATATCGTACTTGTGCCCCTGCATCGTCTGCGGATTGAGCGCGCACCGCGCCATATGCTTGGCGTCGGAGAAGGCCTCGTCGTTCGCGGCGCCCTTGTAGTGCGCCATGGCAAAGCAGGCGTTATGGCAGCAGATACACGGTTGGATCTCATCGAGGCGGTCCTCCATGAGTTTTGTCACCCATGCGCCGTCCGTCAGGAACTGCCGCGCAAATCCTACGGCGTCGATTTTGCCTTCGCGGACTGCCTCCGCGCCGACGTCAGGCTCCATACGCCCTGCGCAGACGACGGGAATATCCACGAACTTGCGGATATGCGTTACGTCTTCGAGGTTGCAGTTTTTGGGCATATATGCCGGCGGGTGCGCCCAATACCAGGCGTCGTAGGTGCCGTTGTCGGCGTTGAGCATATCGTAACCGGCGTCCTGCAAATATCTGGCGGCGCGCTCGCTCTCCTGCATATCGCGGCCGACTTCTTCGTATTCTTCTCCCGGAACGGCGCCCTTGCACAGCCCCTTCGTCTTGCTGAGCACGGAGTAGCGGAGAGATACGGGGTAATTTTCGCCGCACTTCCCCTTGATCGCCTTTACGACCTCTGCGGCAAAACGGTAGCGGTTTTCGAAGCTTCCGCCGTATTCGTCTTTCCGCTGATTGGTATAGGGGAGCGTGAACTGGTCCAGAAGGTACCCTTCGTGCACGGCATGGACCTCTACGCCGTCTACGCCCGCCTCTTTGCACAGGCGCGCCGTTTCGGCGAAGGCAAATATCATTTTTTTGATTTCCTTCTGCGTCAGCGCACGGCATTTCACGTCTTCCGCCCAGCGGGAAGGCAGCTCGGAAGGCGAGGCGCAGATATATGAAATATCGATGACGGGCTTTAAAAGCGCCCCGAGCGCCCTGTGCCTGAGAAAGGGAACGAGGGGATTCGTGATCGCAAAGGAACGCCCGAATCCC
>CALVLR010000127.1 GCA_944340685.1 uncultured Clostridia bacterium
TCCTCGTATGGCATTTCGGAAACTCATAGGTTGGATGTTTGGCGAAGATTAAATAAGGGGGCTGTGCATTGGTTATTTTTCGCGGAAAGGTGGATCCAAAGATTAACAAATCCCAAATGAAGAGGACGTTGCAACAGGCTGGAAGTATTCTTATAATAATAGTTGTATGTGTTATTATTATTTTGTTTGTTTTGGTTGCGTGTAAGGTTGTGACTTTTTCTGAATCAAAAGAAACTTTTGTATGGCTGGGGATACTTTTAGTGCTTTCTATTCTGCTGATTTTTAGTCCTACACCGAGTATTCATGAAAAAACAGGTTGGTATGTGAATATCGAAATCGATGAGACGAGAGTGCGTGCAGAGCGACCGTATCATTTGGGAACGCCATTTGTAGAGGTATCCACCGGCGAGGTAAAGAAACTTGTGGATTATGGCAAGTATTATTATATCCTTTATGGCGGCGTCAACAGGGCAATCATCTGTCAGAAAGATTTACTTGTAGAGGGAACGTTAGAAGAATTTGAGAAAATTTTTGCAGAGAAGATCGTCCGAAAATTGAAAAAGGAATCCCGTAAATCCAAAACCACATCCGCGAAATGAAGCAACAGGAGCGTTCGGAGACGAACGCTCCTTTGCATTTAAAAGTATCTGATGGAAACGCCGAGATCTGAGAGAGGGGGCGGAAAAATCTGCAAAAAACGCCACATAAAAACCCGATGACTTCGCATAATGACAGTATACGGAGGTTTTATATGAAAGCAACGGGAATTGTGAGAAGGATCGACGAGCTCGGGCGGGTGGTCATTCCGAAGGAGATCCGGCGGACGCTGCGCATCCGCGAGGGGGACCCCCTGGAACTGTTTACCGACCGCGACGAGCTGATGCTCAAAAAATATTCGCCCATTGCGAGCGTGGAGCGCTTTTCAGAGGGGACGGCAAAGTCGCTGCACGAACAGAGCGGGTACCTTGCCGCGATCACGGACGCGGACAACATTCTCCACGCGTTCGGCACGGGCAGAAAGGCGCTTGTGGGGAAGGCGGTCTCCGATGAGATGACCGAACTGATGGCGTCCCGCCGCAGTCACCTTGCGAGCGCGGCAGAGGGCGGGAGCGTCATGCCCGTCATTAAAGAGAGCGATTTATCCTTTACGGCGCAGTTCGTGGTACCCATTGTGGCGGGCGGAGACTGCCTCGGCGCGGTCATCCTGCTGTCCTCGGAGGAGGGCGCGGTCATGGAGTCGTCGGCGGTCAAGCTCGCGCGGCTGACAGCGGATATTATTGCGAGCCAGTTTGAGTGAGCTCACGAAATTCTTTTTGCAAACGATGAGTTAAGGGCGCAAAATGCGATTTTGCTTGCGAGAATGCGGGTGCAGGCGCATGGGGTGAGCTGCACGAAGATTGCTGCCGTACGGACGGAGCGGAACAGGGGCGAGGGCGTTTTGCGCCGCGCCCTTACATAATGAAGCACGCAGGGTTTTTCAAACACGTCGCCGTCATCAGTCTTGGGGGACTTATTGCCAAAGCGATCGGCGCAATATACCGTATTCCTCTTGCGAATATGCTCGGCGGATACGGGCTGGGGCTGTATCAGATGGCTTATCCGCTCTTCTGCCTCATGCTCACCTTTTCCTCTGCGGGCGTGCCGGCGGCGCTCGCGCGGACGGTCGCCGCGGAGCGGGCGGCGGGCAAGGACAACGGCACGCTGAAAACCGCGCTGCGGCTGTTTGCGCTGCCCGGACTTCTCGGAACGGCGCTCATGGCTGCCCTTGCGCCCGTTGCAGCGGCGTGGCAGGGGGACGGCGGGCTTGCGGGCTGTTACTTTGCCTTGGCGCCCGCCGTCTTTCTCGTGGCGCTCGTCGCAGTTCTGCGGGGGTATTTTCAGGGAAAGAACGAGATGCTTCCGACCGCCGCATCGGAGATCGTAGAGCAGCTCGTCAAGGCGGGGGCAGGGCTTGCGCTTGCCTCGCGTTTTTCCGATCCCGTGCTTGCCGCCCGAGCGGCGCTCTTCGGGGTAACCATGTCCGAGCTGGCTGCGCTTCTCTTCCTCGCCGTGCGCGCCCGCGGGGAGTGTGGCGTGCGGCGGGACAGACGGCTGCGCTCCCGCCGCCCCGCAGACACGGGCATTCTCTTTTCCGCCCTGCCCGTGATGGCGAGCGCCGCGCTCCTTCCGCTCTCGCACATGCTCGACAGCGTCGTCATCGTGCGCCTGCTTGCCCGCCATACGGCGGATGCGGTATCCCTCTACGGGCTGTTCGCGGGCAGCGCCGCATCGCTCATCTCGCTTCCCGCGACGGTCTGTTACGGGCTTGTGGCGGCTTCCGTGCCGCCCATTGCCGCCTGTTTTGCGCGCGGAAACGCGGAGGAAGGGCGGCGGCGCGCGGCGTTGGCGGTGCTCGTTACATTGGCGCTCGCCCTGCCCTGTGCGGTCGCGCTGTTCGCCTTTGCGCGGCCCGCGGTATCGCTTTTGTACCCGTCTTTAACGGCGGAGGAAGCGGACGTGCTCGTAAAGCTGCTGCGGCTCTCCTCCGTCTCGGCGGCGACGCTCGCGGGACTCAACACGATTTCAGCGTGTCTCACGGGCATGGGGCGGGCGAAGCGCGCGGCACTTGCCATGCTCGCCGCCGTTGCGGTGAAATTTGTGCTGGAATTTTCCCTCGTGGGCGATCCCGCGTGGTCGGTATACGGCGCGGCGGTCGCCTCCAACGCCTGCTATCTGGTTGCTTTTTTCCTCGATTTATTATATACTGTGAGAAAAACATCCGCAGAAAGAAAGGTGAAAAAGTATGATCACGATCGTAGGATTGGGCGCAGAGCGCGGCGACCTTACGGCGCGCGGGGCAGAGGCGGCGAAAGCGGCGGACGCGGTTGTCGTCCGCACGCGGACGCACCCCTCGGCGCAGAGCCTGACAGACGCAGGGATCGCGTTTGAGAGTTTCGACGCATTGTACGAACGCTCCCGTAGCTATGATACGCTTACAAAGAACATCGTACGCACGCTCAGGCGCATGGGCAGGGAGGGAAACGTCTGCTACTGCGTGGACGGTTCTCCTGCCGAGGACAGATCGGCGCAGGAGCTCATGAAGCAAAAAAACGTCGCGGTGGTCGATGGCGTGTCCAAGGCGTCTGCCGCGGCGGCAAAGGCGGGCGTGGGGAACTACCTCGCGCTCTCGGCATACGATGTGGCGGGCGCAAAGCTCGTCCTTCCGCTCGTCGTGTACGACCTCGCAGACAAGGCGCTGGCGGGGGACGTCAAGCTCGCGCTTGTGAACGCCTTCGGCGACGAGGCGCCCGCGGTCTTTGTGCGCGGCGGCGCCGTATATAACATTGCCCTCTACGAGGCGGACCGCCAAAAAGAGTACGACGCGACCTGCGCGCTCGTCGTGCCTGAGATCCCCCTGCTCGAAAAAAAGCGGTTCGATCTCGAGGACTTTATCGCCATTTTAAAGCGCCTGCGCGCGCCCGACGGCTGCCCGTGGGACCGCGTTCAGACGCATGAGAGCATCCGCATCAACGCCATTGAAGAGGCTTACGAGCTGGTCGACGCCATCGATGCGGACGACCCCGCCAAGATGTGCGAAGAGGCGGGCGACGTCATCATGCAGGCGGCGTTCCACACGCTCATCGAGGAGGAGCGCGGCAACTTCAATATGACGGACGTACTGAGTGAGGTATGCTTAAAGCTCATCACGCGGCACACGCACGTCTTCGGCAAGGACGCCGCCGCGGGGGCGGATGGTGCGCTCACCGTATGGGAGAAAAACAAGATGAAGGAGAAGCACCAGGAGACCTACTCCGATTCCGTCAACGACGTTCCCGAGGGTTTCCCCGCCCTGCTTCGTGCGCAGAAGGTGCGCAAGCGCATGGAGAAGGGCGGCTGGGAAAGAAGCAGTGCGGCGGAGATCACGGCAAGGCTCACCGCTTCGCTCGCGCAGTTCGGCGCGGCAAAAGACAAGGCGGAGGCGGAGACCGCACTCTCTGAGATCTTGTGGGAGTGCGCGGCGCTGGGGCGCACGGCGGGCGTGGAGTGCGAGCAGGTGCTTTTAGACCGCGCGAAAAAGGCGCAGCAGGATTATACGGCGTTCGAGGCGCGCGTGCGGGCGGACGGCAAGGACGTGACCGCCCTCACCCCCGAGGAGCGCGCACGGTACATGGGCGAGGCGCAGCGTGATTCATGAGTTGAATATCGCGGGCATGGCATGCCCGAACAACGTCTTTCTGGCGCCGCTCGCGGGGTACACCAACTATCCTTTCCGTACCATGTGCATGCGGCTCGGCGCGGGACTGACGTTCACCGAAATGGTGAGCGCCAAGGGGCTTGCATACGGCAGCGAGGAGACGAAAAAGCTCCTCCGGTGCGGCGGGGAATCCCCCAAGGCGGCGCAGATCTTCGGGAGCGATCCCGCCATCATGCGCGCAGCGTGCGAGAGCGAGGACTTAGCGCCCTTTGACCTCATCGACATCAACATGGGCTGTCCTATGCCCAAGATCGTCTCAAACGGCGACGGTAACGCGCTCATGGAAAATCTTCCGCTTGCGGAGAAGGTCATTGCCGCATGCGCCAAGAGCGGCAAACGTATCTCTGTGAAGTTCCGCATCGGCGTCGCGCCCGACCGCGTCATCGCCGCCGAATTTGCAAAGCTGTGCGAGGGGGCGGGGGCGTGCATGATCACCGTGCACGGCAGAACACGCGATAAGCTGTACGCGGGCGCGCCCGACTGCTCTGCGATCGCCGCGGCGAAGCAAGCCGTCTCCATTCCCGTTATCGCCAACGGCGGGATCTGGTCGAAGGGCGATATGGAGAAAATGACGGATCGCACGGGGGCGGACGGCGTGATGCTCGCCCGCGCGGCGCTCTACCGCCCGCAGACGTTCTGCGATATTCTGGGGACGCAGCCTCCGCCCATGCGGGAACTGTTTTTTCCTCAGCTCGACGAGACGCTCGCTCTTTACGGCGAACGGTTTGCCGTGGTCTTCATGCGCAAGATGGCGGCATTCTATTGCAAGGGCTTCAGGGGGGCGGCAGAGTATAAGCGCAGACTGTTTGCCGCTGACACCCTCGAAGCCCTCCGCGCCGTGGCGGACGAGGTATTTTCGCAGAATTCAACCGATGGTTGCGTCTCCTCAACGGACGCTTGATTGTTTTTTTGCGGCGGGCGAGGTATCATAAAAGAAAAAACGTCGGAGGAACGTATGAACAAAACGGAACGTCTGGAAACGCAGCGGGAACTGTGGAATATTTATTGCGGCATTTTATTTCATCTCGGCAAGTGGGCGGAGGGGGAAGCACTCTCCTTTACATATCGGTTCGATTGCCCCGAGTACGCCGAGCTGTTGGCGCGCTATCCCGTGGAGAAGACGGCGGGAAAGGGGAGCGGGTTTGTCCGCGCGCTGCGTCTGTGCCGCTGGCTGCACCCGCGCCTCAGGCATCAGGGAGATTACGACAACCACATTCCCTGCAATTCGCTCGCGCTCCTCGGGTACTGCTTCGAAAAAGAGGATGTGGGCATCAACTGCGTCAATAAGGCGAAAATTCTGGCGGAGTGCTGTCTGGCGCTCGGCATTCCTGCACGGCGGGTATATGCCTATCCGCTCTCGCCGTACGATATGGACAACCACGTCATGACCGAGGTGTACGATACGTCCCTTAAAAAGTGGATGCTGCTCGATCCCACCACGGGCGCATATTTTGCGGACGGGGCGGGCGTTCCGCTCTCTGCGGCAGAAGTGCGCGCGGGCATGGCGGCGTATCGTCCCGTGACGGCGGTCCTGCGCGGGCAGTCCGTCAAAGAGATAAAGGCGCTCTTCATGCGCAATCTTGCCGGCGGCGAAAACGCCTATTACGCCAAGAATATGGCGTATCTGATGGCGGACCGTGTGAATACGTTCGGCGAAGCGGAAGGCGGCGCTGCTTTGCTCGCTCCCGAGGGGCTGGACGTCAAGGCGCGCACGCTTGAAAATATCCGCTATCGGCTGAACGTGGCACAGGAAATGGGATTCGGGCATATGGTTCCTTTGTTCGAAAAGTGGCAGGAGCGCGCGCGTAAGAACCCTGAGGCGCCGCGCATCTCCGAAGGCGCGTTCTCCGCGCCGCCCGAAACGGACGCTTCATCGTAAAATATCCCGTAAAAGCGCATATGGCGGGAAGCGTATCCCCCCATTGCAATTACATAAAAATGGCGTGTAGGCGTTTCTACGCGCCTTTTTTGTTGTCTGCTTGGAAAAATTCTCCAAAATCACGCCGTTTTACTGTACTTTTTTTTCGGTGTATGGTATAATAAACAAGGTGGCTTTCCCTCTGTAAGCACAGCGTCTGACAGGGAAAGGAATTTTAGGGTTGTCTTTGAAAATCACGAAGATTTTTCGCGTCAGTTCGCGAAAAATCTGTGAGCATATTAAATCATTCGCGCAAGGAAGGTTTCCTTCCGCCAGCGCCCTCAATTTGTCGCTTGCGACTTATGGGAAAGATTGAAGGCGGCGTTGCTATTATGTTGCGAATAACGCCGCCGAAAGAAAAACCGCGGTTAGCCGCAGGCGTGTCCGTGGGTTGTCTTTAAAAATCACGAAGATTTATCGCGTCAGTTCGCGAAAAATCTGTGAGCATAGAGGAAAGGAAATTATGTCTGAAAAAGTAGAAGGGGCATACGGCGCCGAACAGATCCAGGTGCTCGACGGACTCGAACATATCCGCAAACGCCCCGGCATGTACATCAGCTCGACGGACGAAAAGGGGCTGCATCACCTCGTGAGCGAGGTCGTCGATAACTCCATTGACGAGGCGCTCGCAGGCTACTGCGACCGCGTGGACGTCACCATCAATCCGGACGGCTCCTGCACCGTGGAGGATAACGGCCGCGGCATTCCCACCGAGATCCACCCCAAAGAGGGCGTCTCTACGGTGGAAGTCGTATTTACCAAGGTGAATGCGGGCGGCAAGTTCGGCGGCGATTCGGGCTATAAGGTCTCGAGCGGACTGCACGGCGTGGGCGTCAAGGCTGTCAACGCGCTCTCGGAGTGGCTGGAAGTGGAGGTTTCCCAGAACGGCCATATCTATAAGCAGGTCTATAACCGCGGCGTACCGCAGCGCGCGCTGCAGATCATCGGCGATACAGATAAGACGGGTACCAAGGTCACCTTCTATCCCGACGCCGAGATCTTCGAGACCATCGTCTTCAAATACGAGATCCTGCGCGTCCGTCTGAAAGAGCTTGCCTTTCTCAACAAGGGACTGACGATCACGCTCACCGACTGACGCTCCGAGCACGAGAAGAAGGACAGCTTCTGCTACGAAGGCGGTATCCGCGAGCTCGTCGAGGAGCTGAACAAAGGGAACAACACCCTCTTTGCCGAGCCGCTCTATTTCGAGGCGCAGGAGGGGACGACTGTCTGCGAGATCGCGCTGCAATATAACGAGGGCTATAACGAGGTCATCTATTCGTACGCCAACAATGTCAACACCATCGACGGCGGCACGCACGTCGAGGGCCTCAAACAGGCGCTCACCAAGATCATCAACGACGCAGGCAGAAAGCTGAATATCCTCAAAGAGAGCGACCGCCTCACGGGCGAGGACGTGCGCGAGGGCATCACCGCCGTCGTCTCCGTCAAGCTGGAAAACGCGCAGTTCGAGTCGCAGACCAAGGATAAGCTGAACAATTCCTTTA
>CALVLR010000128.1 GCA_944340685.1 uncultured Clostridia bacterium
CGAATACATATCCTACTGGAACAACGAGAGAATTTCTCTCAAACTAAAAGGAATGAGCCCGGTTGGGTACCGAACTCATTCCCATACAATCTAATATTTTTTGTCCAAACTTTGGGGTTCACTTCACTTTTGCAGGGGGTGCATTTTTGGTATTTCAAAAGGGGAGGACCAGCCGCACGAAGTGCGGCGGTTCGCCCCGACGCAGTCGGCACGAGGGCGCAGCCCGAAGTATTCCCGCGGCGAGAGCATCAAACAAGGGTGATATGCACCCCAAAAGTTGGACAGACTTTAGGGGGCGCTTTCTTTGCAAAAAGGAGCGGCGTGCCGGAAGAGGTCTGCTTTTACGGAGATGAGAAAACATTTCGGGGCAATCTCTTGACCTTTGCGCGCAAATCAAGTATGATAGAGTTCGTGATGGCAACACAGCAAAAGGAGGCAAAGAGCGTGTTTGGCTGGGCATTTCTCGGGTGCGGCAACATTGCCGCGCAGGTCGCGGACGAGGTGATCGGGGAGCGGGAGATGAAAATCATCTCCTGTTGGAACAGAACGCTCCCGCGGGCGGAGGCGTTTGCTGAAAAATACGGGAGCAGGGCGTTCGCTTCGGCAGAGCAGGCGATCGCCGCGGAGGGGGTGAACGCGGCATATATTGCGGTCACGGCGAACAAGCACCTCGAATATATCCGCATGTGCCTTTCGCGCGGGGTGCCTGTGCTGTGCGAGAAGCCGTTTACGGTGAATGCCGCGGAGGCGCGCGGGGCTTTCGCGCTCGCGAGGGAGCGCGGCGTATATCTTGCGGAAGCGATGTGGACGTGGTATAATGCTCCGGCGCATACCGTCCGCACATGGCTGCGGGAAGGCAGGATCGGAAAGGTAAAGCGCGTTACGGCAAAATATGCCGAACGCTATATCGATATTCCGAGGTTCCGTTCGCCGGAACTTCTCGGGGGTGCGCTCGTCGATATCGGCGTCTATCCCCTGCGCTACGCATATGAGCTGTTCGGATCGCCGCACGGCGTAACATGCCGCGGGGAGGTGCGCGGAGGAGTGGATATCACAGAGGAGATCTCTCTCGACTACGGGGAGTTTTGTGCGGAGATCTACGTCTCCATAGAGGACGCAAGGGGCGAGGAGTTCGTCATTGAGGGAACGCAGGGCACGATCAGGATCCCGTTTTTTCATATGGCGGGCGAGGCATTTCTCGAAGGGCGGGAAAAGGCGCATTTTACGGACGATTCCCCCAAATATGGCACGGAACTGAGGCGTGCGGCGGAAGAGATCGCGGCGGGACGCACGGAGAGCGGCTATTGCCCTCCGCGGGCGACGCTGGATACAATGCAGCTGCTCGACGAATGCCGGAGACAGCTCGGGCTTGTGTATCCGTGCGAGCAATGAGCGGACAGGAAACAGAGAGCGGAGGAGACGGATATGCGGTTGATACGTCAGATCACGACGACAAGGGAAGCGGTATTTCAGGAGGGCGTGCGAAGCGGCGGCGAGGCGCCGAGCGCGCTCACGGAGCTTGCGCAGGAGCGGGAAGTGTTATGGAGAGGGTTTGGAGGATGCCTGAACGAGGCGGGGATCGCCGCGCTCGACGCGCTTCCGCCGGAACGCAAAAAATACATTCTGGACGAACTGTTTCTGCCCGATAAAATGGGGCTGAATTATTGCCGCCTGCCGATCGGGGCGAACGACTATGCGCTCGGGTGGTACTCCTACGACGAAACGGACGGCGATTATGCTCTGGAGCATTTTTCCGTTGCGCACGACCGCCGGTATGTGCTTCGTTTTGCCAAAGAGGCGCTTGCCCGCAATCCTTCCATCGCGTTTTTTGCGTCGCCCTGGAGTCCGCCGTCCTGGATGAAGGAGCCGCCGCAGTACAACGGCGGACATATCCGCCCGACGCCGCAGGTCCTCTCGGCGTACGCCCGCTATCTCGTAAAATATGTACAGGCGTATGAAGCGGAAGGGGTGCATATCGCGCAGATCAATCCGCAAAACGAATTTGCGTCCGATAATAACTATCCCACCTGTACATGGACGGGGGAGCTGATGCGTGAATTTATCGCGCACTACCTCGGGCCTGCATTTGAAGAGAGCGGGCTGAAAACGGAGATATGGCTGGGGACGATCAACGGAACGGGAACGCTGGGCGGCATCGGGACGCGCTATGACGCATATACGCATACGGTGCTCGACGATCCGTCGGCTTACCGGTATATCAGAGGCGTAATGTATCAGTGGGAAGGGAAAAATGCCCTTCGTCAGAGCGTTGAGAGCTATCCCGAACTCGGCTACATTCAGAGCGAGAACGAATGCGGAGACGGCGCGAACAGCTGGGAATATGCCAACTATGTATTCGAACTCATGCGCCATTACATCACGGGCGGCGTGTGCGCATATGTGTACTGGAATCTGATCCTTCCGCGCGGCGGCGTGAGCACCTGGGGGTGGAAGCAAAACAGCATGATCACGACGGAAGGGGAGAATGCGCGCTTCGAATATGAATACTATATCTTCCGCCACAGCGCGGCATTCGTAAAATGCGGTGCGCGCGTCCTGCGCCTCGGCGGGCATATGAGCGGAAACAGCTTCGGGTTCTGCAACCCCGACGGTTCCCGCGTGATCGTCGTGCAAAACCCGTTTCCTTACGAAAAGACGGTCTCCTTCGGGGGCACCGCCTGTGCGCTGGCGCCGCAGTCCGTCTCGACGCTGGTATTTGCTCCGTAGAGCGGCGCATTTCCGTATTCTCTCGGGCAGGGGCAGCCGGCTGTGGGGCGATGAAGGGGCGCCTGAATGCGCATACTGGGGAAAGGAGGATTGCTATGGTACGGACCTATCTTGCGATCGATCTGAAATCGTTTTATGCCTCCGTAGAGTGTGTGGCGCGGGGGCTGGACGCGCTCACGACCAACCTTGTCGTGGCGGATGAACGCCGCACGGAAAAGACGATCTGCCTCGCCGTGTCCCCTTCGTTAAAGGCGTACGGGATCCCGGGCAGGGCGCGGCTCTTTGAGGTCGTGCAGAAAGTGCGGGAGATTAACCGTGCGCGGCGGCGGCAGGCGCCGGACGGGGTGCTTACGGGCAGTTCCGCCGACGCCGCGGAGCTGCAAAAGGACGCTTCGCTTGCCGTCGGTTATCTGATCGCGCCGCCCCGCATGGCGCACTATATGGAGGTCAGCGCCAAAATTTACGAGATATATCTCAGATACGTCGCCCCCGAAGATATTCACGTCTATTCCATCGACGAAGTGTTTATCGACGCGACGAGCTATCTTGCTCCCATGAAGATGACCGCGCGGGAGTTTGCGAAAAAACTCATGGGCGACGTGCTTGCCGAAACGGGGATCACGGCGACAGCGGGCATCGGGACCAACCTGTACCTTTGCAAAGTCGCCATGGATGTGGGCGCAAAACATATCATGCCCGACGAAGACGGCGCGCGGATCGCCGAACTTGACGAAATGCGTTACCGCCGCACCCTGTGGGAGCACCGTCCGATCACCGATTTCTGGCGGGTCGGAAAGGGGTATGCGGAGAAGCTTGCGGCGCACGGCATGTATACGATGGGCGATGTTGCCCGCTGTTCCCTGGGCGGCGTGAACGATTATTATAACGAGGACCTTTTATATAAGCTCTTCGGCGTGAATGCGGAACTGCTCATCGATCATGCATGGGGCTGGGAGCCGTGCACCATTGCCGACATCAAGGCGTATAAGCCGCGGCAGAGCAGTATCGGCGCAGGGCAGGTGCTGCAATGCGCCTATCCGTATGAAAAGGCGAAACTTGTGGCGAGCGAGATGGCGGAAGGGCTTGCGCTTGCATTGGTGGAAAAAGAGCTTGTGACCGATCAGATCGTCATGACGGTCGGATACGACGTCGACAATCCCTCTTATCGCGGGGAGTACACTGTCGATCGGTACGGAAGAAAGATCCCGAAGCATGCGCACGGAACGCAGAATCTTGCGCGGCAGACCTCTTCCGCCAAACGCATCACCGAGGCGGTCGCTTCCCTGTTTGAACGCATCGTCGATCCAAAGCTTCTCGTCCGCAGAATGTATCTCACCGCTGCGCGCGTCGTGCCCGAATCGCAAAAGACGACCCCGCAGGCGCAGAAGCTCAGTCTTTTTTCGGATCCGGAAAAGGAGCGCGCGGAAAGCGCCTCGGAAGATGAGGCGCTCGAACGGGAGAAGCGCCGCCAGCAGGCCGTACTCGAAATCAAGAACAAATACGGTAAGAACGCCATTCTGAAGGGGAAGAATTTTGAGGAAGGCGCCACGGCAAAAGAGCGCAACGAACAGATCGGAGGGCACAAAGCATGAGCAAATACGACGATATGCTGCATCTTCCGCATCACGTCTCGCTGACGCATCCGCACATGTCCGTCTCCGACCGTGCCGCGCAGTTTGCGCCGTTTGCCGCGCTTACGGGTTACGAGGATGTCATTTCAGAGACCGCGCGCCTCACCGACGAACGGAGCGAGGCGGATGAATCCCGCCTTGAGGAACTCGACAGAAAACTGCAGACCGCGCTCGCCTCTGCGGACGCAGAGATCACAGTGGCATACTTTGTCGAGGACGAAAGAAAACAGGGCGGAAGATATGAAATATGTACCGGCGCCATCCGGAAAATTGACGGAGTGCGGCGGACGCTTACGATGCAGGACGGCAGGTGTATCCCGCTCGACAGCATCATCGAGATCTCCGGCTGAACGTGCGGCGCAATCTGCGGATTTTCTCTTAAAAGATACCGAAATCTCCAAAAGGTTACATGTCGCTCATAAAAAGTTGCACGATTTGCGCCAAAAGTTGCACGAAATGTAAACCTTTGTATCTTGTCAAAATCAAAAAATTATGGTAAAATACAGGGCGTGTGCGGAGGGGCGCTTCGTTTCTGCAAAGGCAATCCCGCTCCATATGCGTGCGTCTCGTCTCCTCCGAACACCTTTTTTCGCGGCTCTCGGACGCTGTCCGGAAAAATATGGCATATGGGAAAGGATATGGCGAGACGATATGATACAATCAAGGTATCAATCACATAGGAGGTATTTTTATGAGCAAAGTATTCAAGCGTACATTGATCGGGCTTTGTGCAGCCGCATTCCTGGTCGCGCTGTTTATGCCTTTGGCGGCGCGCGGCGCGGACGCGGCGGAGACGGAACAGGCGGCGGTGCAGGAGATGGCGCAGGAGACGGCGCAGGAGCTGACCGTTACCATCCCTCTGACGGTGACGTCGGAGTCTTCGGCGGAAACGGAGAATGCCGTTGAACCGCGTCTGTTCGCTTCGCTCACGCTTGCGATGAAGGGCGGCGAGGGCGACGGGCGTATCTATGCAAGGGTCAAGAATGATTTCACGCTCTTTCCCTCGACTGTCCGCGTGATCATCTCGCTCTACTCCGCTACGTTTATTACGACGGATTATACGGAGATGGTGCAGGAGGCGATCGCCATGACGGATGACCTCAACATGGGGGAAATCATCGAGGTGTCTGCCGAGACCAAGGGTGTGCAGCGCTATTGGCTCGCGCGGATGCAGTACCGCGAAAACAGCAACGATTGGGCTGAGACGACCGCAGGGCCGCTTCTCTATACGGCAGACGGCTATCATATTGAACTGTAAGGCGAATTCCTACATAGGGGCGCGGGCGCAAAGCCTGCGCCTTTTTTCTATTGCAGGATGCGGACGGACTTGCCTTATCGGGCGGCGTATGATAGAAGCACTCTGCTTTGTCGCCGCGGCAGTTTTTGCGGTCATCGTTGCCGTCGGCGCGATCGCGAGGGCGTCTGACGGGGTGTGTATGGCGCGGCTGACCATGGTCATCAAGTTCTGTCATGTTCCGGCTTATGTGGCGATTTTTGTTCTCGGGATCCTGTTTGCCCTGTCTGTATGGGGGATCCTCTTTGTGGTCGTCTTTGTACTCTTTGACTGTGCTGCGATCGGCATGACGGGACTGATCGGCGCCGCCGCCGTTTACCGCAATTATCGGGAAAAACATCTGCCGGCGGGATCGTCCGTTCTGTTTGGAATTGTGCAGTTTGTTTTCTGCGCCGACCTTGTCGCATGCGTCATGACATATGCCCGTTCCCGTAAAGCTGCCCGCGCGCCGAGGACGGAAAGCTGACGGCAAACGCCCGCCGGCAGAGCGGAAGTATTTGTTTTACTTATAGCAAGCATAAGAAATTCAAAGGTTTTTTGTCGCAAACAGGGCTTTTGAGCTTTTGCATTACACTTTCAAATCTGATATAATAAGTATTACTAAAACCAACGTTTCCGCTGACGGCGGGAAGGAGAGAGTGTAATGGATTATGTAGAAAGAGTTCTTGCAGAGCTCAAGCAGAAGAACCCGAATGAACCCGAGTTTCATCAGGCGGCAACGGAGATCTTAAGCGGACTTCGTCCCGTCGTTGCAAAACACCCCGAGTACGAAAAGGCGGCGCTCCTCGAGCGCTTTGTCGAGCCGGAGCGCGTGATCATGTTCCGCGTGCCGTGGGTGGACGATGCGGGCAAGGTGCACGTCAATAAGGGCTACCGCGTCCAGCTCAACAGCGCGATCGGGCCCTACAAGGGCGGTCTTCGCTTCCACCCGTCCGTCAACCTTTCCATCATCAAATTTTTGGGGCTTGAACAGATCCTCAAGAACAGCCTGACGGGTCTTCCCATCGGCGGCGGCAAGGGCGGCAGCGATTTCGATCCCAAGGGCAAGAGCGACAACGAGATCATGAAGTTCTGCCAGAGCTTCATGACGGAGCTGCAGCGCCATATCGGGCAGGATACCGACGTCCCCGCAGGCGACATCGGCGTCGGCGGCAGGGAGATCGGCTTCCTCTTCGGGCAGTATAAGCGCATCCGCGACGAGCACGTCGGCGTGCTCACGGGCAGAGGTCTCTCCTACGGCGGCAGCCTCGTGCGCACCGAGGCAACGGGCTACGGGCTTGTGTATATCACCGCAGAGGCGCTCAAGGCGCGCGGCGACAGCTTCGAGGGCAAGACGGTCGTCGTCTCCGGCTCGGGCAACGTTGCGATCTATGCAACGGAGAAAGCACAGCAGCTCGGCGCAAAGGTCGTTGCACTGTACGATTCCAACGGCTACATCTACGACAAAGAGGGCATCAAGCTCGACGTCGTCAAGCAGATCAAGGAAGTGGAGCGCGCGCGCATCAAGGTGTATGCGGAGCGCGTGAAGGGCGCCGAGTACCACGAGGGCTGCAAGGGCATCTGGACGATCCCCTGCGACATCGCGCTTCCTTGCGCAACACAGAACGAGATCGACGGCGAGTCCGCGCGCATTCTCGTCAAAAACGGCGTGAAGTACGTTGCCGAGGGCGCGAACATGCCCACCAATCTCGAGGGGATCGAGGTCTTCCAGAAGGCGGGCGTGGTGTTCCTTCCCGCAAAGGCGGCGAACGCCGGCGGCGTTGCGACGAGCGCGCTCGAGATGGCGCAGTCCAGCGGCAGACTCTTCTGGACGTTTGAGGAAGTCGACAAGAAACTTCAGAATATTATGGTCAACATCTACCACAATATGGACGCGGCGGCAAAAGAGTACGGCTGCAAGGGCGACTATGTGGCGGGTGCGAACATTGCGGGCTTCCTGAAGGTCGCCGACGCCATGATGGCGCACGGGATCGTATAAGCAGATCCTCTCTGCAGAAAACCGCTGCGGCGTGCAAACAGCGGACAAATAAAAAATCGCTTCTCTATACACCCCCGAAAGCCGGAAAGCTTCCAGGGGTGTAATCTTTTTGCGCGCAAGGGGAGGGGCCTTTGCACCGTGCGGGGCGGGAACCTTTCATGCAGGAAATACCTTCAATAAGCAATCCGTATGCCTGCAGGAGACGTTTTCTCTTGCAGAACAGGCGCGCTTTTGGTACAATGATACCAACACGAGAGAGGACATTCCCGCCTGCGCTGCGGCGTAAGGGCGGGGCGAAGGAGCTTTTATGAGTGACAGGAAAGAAATACGGGACGCTTCAGAGCCGGTTTCGGAGAGCATCGAACCCGTAACCGTCGATTTTTTTCAGGGCAGGCCGCGCGCGCTCTGGATCACAGCGCTTGCGCTGTCTGTCGTGATCGCCGCCGCGGGGATCGCGCTTGCATTCGCACTTCCGCCGCGCGGTTCGGACGGCGACGATCATACGCTCAACATCGTTCTCGGCATATTTGGTTTTTTGGGGCTGGGCGTTTTTCTCGTCTGCCTCATGACGGCGAAGATGCGCACTTCCAAATGGGTTGCCGACGACAAGGGCGTACGGTATTATGCGTTCGGACATAAAGTCATGGAACTTCCCTGGAAGGGAATGCAGGAGGCGGGGTATCTGAAAATCGCCAACCCGCGCACGCACGTCACGGCATATTACATGTATTGGACGACGGAGGAACTCATGTCCGCCTGCCGCGATTTTATTCATGGCGGCGTGATGGAACATAAGCCCAAATATCTCGGCAGATATAACCGCCGCAAGGGGAGCATTATCCTCTACGCCATGGATCCGTACGACCCGATAAACGATCCGCTCGTCCGGTTTACGCAGGAGCATTATCCGCACAAACTCAAAAATCCGCGCGTCCTCGGGCTTGCCGACGACGCCGCCAAAGAGGAATGACTGCGCAAGACTGTAAAATCAGGCCGCCCCGCTGCGCTTGATTTGCGCGGCGGGGCGGCTTACGCCATAAAACGGCCTCTCAGAAGATGTTTGCGAGCGAGAGGGTATAGGAGGCGGGAAGCGTCCTGGCGAGGTTCAGGAGGATCTCGATTTTCGGCAAAGCGAGCGCATAGTCCTGCTCCGCAACAAGGCGCACGACTTCGGAGAGCGTGTCGTCCACACGGTTCACGTCGCCATGGGGAAGCCAGACATGCAGCTTTTCTTTGCGCGCTTCCCACGCGGTGCGCACGGCTTCCGCGTCTCCGCCCGTCGCATTGCCGTCGTCCGCCTTTTCGTACAGGATCGTCAGCTCTTCGTGAAAGCTTTCAAAGCTTTCCGCCACATAGATATGCTCAAAGACCGCGGCGCCCGCGAGAAGCAGCAGTGCGACGGCGATCGCAGTAAGGGATTTGATCATCGCTGTTTCCGTATATGTACTGCGCGCGGAGGGAAAATCCCGCACCCATGTCTGCGCCGCGCGCGGTCGGGGCGTTACCAGATCTTGTCGTCCGGATACGCGACTTTCATGGTTTTGAATTTTTTTCCTTTTTCCTGCAAATACAGTTTCCCCGTGCCGTCGGCGGTGAGCACGAGCACTTTCTTCACATTTTTAACGCCCTCTTTTTTTAAAATATCTTCAAAAAAACTGCGTTCCAGTCCGGTGAGCTGCAAATTTTTTGTGTCGAATTTTCCGTTGTCGACAATGACGAGCGGAAGCGACGTCTGCATTTGCTCGTAGTTTTCCTTGGGCAGCGCCGAAAAAGTTCCGTTGGATTCGTACAAGGCGTAGTCGATACAGTCGAGGGAAAAATACCCTGCCGAGCGGAGCGATTCGATGAGGTCGGAGACGTCGAGGTTATTGCGCTTGAGCTGATAGTCGTCGATCCCGTTTTTGTTGATGACGACGCTCGGTTTGCCGCTGATCACCGATTTGAGGGGCTTGATCTTCAGATCGACGAAGGTGACAAGCTCGTGCAGAACATAAATCGCAAGCACGGAAACGACGCCGTACAGAAGCGGGATGGACGTATCCGCCATCGGGATGCAGGCAAGCTCTGCGATGAGCAGGGTGATGACGAGTTCAAAGGGCTGCATCTCCCCGATCTGGCGTTTGCCCATCAGGCGCATGACGATGAGCAGCACGACGTAGATGATCGCCGTGCGGATCATAACGAGTACCATACAAAAAGTATTTTTTATTTTGCGGAAAGTATGCTCATTTCGTTGCTTTTTTCTGCGAACGTGGTATAATCTTATTTAGAAGAGTAGCCAAGGCGCGTTAAGTGTTGCGAAACGGGACGTTGTTCGCAAACGAAAGGGAAATCCCCTGCGGTGCCGCGGCGCGTCCGCTCGAATATGCGTGAAAGCGCATTCTGAAACAAGCCGTAAGATGACCTCTGTATTCTGCGGAGACAGCAGCGGCTGGCGGACCTCCTCGGATTCGGGAGGTTTTTTCTTATGCTTTTTTCCACCTATTTCCGCGCACTCTCTGCGGGAAAGAAGATCGCGCTCGTCGCCGTCTTTTCTGCGCTGAGCATTGTCGTCAATGTGTTTTCCATTGACGTCGGTGCCTCCAACAAGATCGCGTTTACCTATGCCGTGTGCTTTTTCGCGGGCTGTATGCTGGGGGGCGTTCCCGCCTTGCTCGTCGCATTCCTGGGGGATACGATCGGCTTTTTCATCAATGCGCAGGGGGGTGTGTTCTGGCTGTTCGGCGTTACGCTCGGGATCTATGCGTTGATCATGGGCGCGATCATGAACGTTCCCTTCGGGAAAGGGCGCGCCGCGCCCTACCTCAAAGCAGTCATTGCTTTCGCGGCGGGGTATTTGCTCATTACGGTGGGGCTGAATACCGTCGTCAATTATTGGTATGCCCGTATCTTCTTCTGGGGCGGGCAGCCGAACAAGACGATCGGCGTCTACCTTGCGGGGCGCATCGGGTTCCAGTCCGTCGTGTATGCCGTCAACGTAGGCGTGAGCATGGTGCTCCTGCCGGTGATGCTTCACATCGGCAGGCCGAAAGCAAAGCATAAAAAATACGATACCGCTCCGCAGAACGAAGAGAAGGTATAACGAAAAAGATAAAATTTTACAGCAGTCAGCCCGAGCCGCTCTATCGGGTTGACTTTTTTCATTGCAGCGTGGTATAATGGAACCCAGATTTGAAGGAGCTTCGCCATGAACTTTTCCTTGCTTGCCGACTCCGGAGACGTCATGTTCGGCGCGAATACGCGCGGGATCATCCTCTTCGGGTTCGAAATTTATTATTACGCCATCTGCATTGTGTGCGGCATGATCGGCGCGGCGGCGCTTTCGGCGCTTCTGATGAAGCGCAGGAACATGTCGCCCGATCTCATTTTCCTGCTGTTTGTCGTATGCATTCCGACGGCGGTCATCTGCGCGCGGCTCTTTTCCTGCCTTACGGATCCGAATATCGGGATCGAAAACTTTCTTCGTTTCCGCGACGGCGGGCTCTCCGTTACGGGCGGGGTCCTGGGCGGCGTGCTTGCGGGCTTTGTGGTGTGCCGCATCAAGAAGGTCAGCTTTCTCAGGGCGGCGGACTGCGTCGTCGTCAACATCCTCATCGCGCAGGCGCTCGGCCGCTGGGGGAATTTCTTCAACGGCGAGGTGTACGGGGCAGAGGTCACAAATCCCGCGCTTCAATGGTTCCCGTTTGCGGTGCCCATCAGCCCTGCTGCGGGCGCAGGCGGTATCGACGGCTTTTCCGATCCCCGCGCGACGTGGCACTATGCATTCTTTTTTTATGAATCCGTCATCAATCTCATCGGCTGGGCGATCCTCTTTACGCTCGCATGGAAATTAAAGAAAAAGCCCAACGGGATCCTCACCTGTCTCTATTTCGTGTGGTACGGAACGGTGCGCTCGATCATGGAGCCGCTCCGCGATCCCGAATTCATTCTCGACCGGGGCGGGATCATGTGGTCGGAACTCTTCTCGATCCTCATGGTGGGGCTGGGGATCTGCGCCATTCTGGTGCTGCTCATTCTCAATTTCCGCAAAGAGGGGGCGTTTACCGGCAGCCGCACGGGCGACCCGTGCGGGATCAGCGAGTACATGACGCCCTATAAAGACGATCAGCCCTATTACAGCACCATCAATATGTTCGGAGATAAGTATCCCCCCGCGCCGCCCAAAGAGAAAAAGGGCGCGGCCGCGGAGCAGCCCTCGGACGATACGTCTGATACACCCGATGAGCCGCCGGAGGGCGGCGGAGGCGCCGTATGAGAAATCTCACGCTGCTGACCGATCTCTATCAGCTCACGATGGGGCAGGGGTATTTTGCGCGCGGAAAACATACGCAAAAGGCGGTGTTCGACATTTTCTTCCGCCCCAACCGCCTCATCACCTATTCGGTTGCCGCCGGCATGGATCAGGCGGCGGACTATCTGGAAAACCTGCATTTTGACGAGAGCGACATCGCCTATCTGCGCTCTCTGAACATGTTTACCGAGGACTACCTCGCCTATCTTTCCAAGCTCCGTTTTACGGGCGACGTGTACGGCGTGCGTGAGGGCGAGATCGTATTCCCGTACGAGCCGATCGTCACCGTTGTTGCGCCTATGCTGGAAGCGCAGCTCGTCGAGACGGCGCTCCTTACCTTCATCAATCATCAGACGCTCATCGCTTCCAAGGCAGCCAAGATCTGCGCGGCGGCGGGCGGCGGCGTGATGGAGTTCGGTCTGCGCCGCGCGCAAGGTGCGGACGCGGGCATTTACGGCGCACGCGCCGCCATGATCGGCGGCTGCACGGGCACCTCCAACGTGTATGCGGGCAAGTTGTTCGGCGTACCCGTCTCGGGGACGATGGCGCACAGCTGGGTCATGAACTTCGAAAGCGAGCTGGAGGCCTTCCGCGCCTATGCGGAGAGTTTTCCCGAGAACTGCCTGCTGCTCGTCGATACCTACGATACCCTCCGCAGCGGCGTGCCCAACGCGATCACAGTCTTTGGTGAGCTGCGCGAAAGGGGGTACGAGCCGAAGGGCATCCGTCTCGATTCGGGCGATCTGGCATACCTCTCCAAAGAGGCGCGCAGGATGCTCGATGAAGCGGGCTTTGAGGACGCGATCATCTGCGCGTCGGGTGATCTTGACGAGGCGCTCATTCGTTCTCTGAAGGCGCAGGGGGCGCGTATCGATACATGGGGCGTCGGGACCAAGCTCATCACGAGCGCCGATATGCCCGCGCTCGGCGGTGTGTACAAGCTCGCCGCAGTGTACGAAAACGGGGAAGAGATCCCCAAGATCAAACTCTCGGATACGACGGAAAAGATCACTAACCCCGCCCTGAAAGAGGTATACCGCATTTACGACGGCGCGACGGATAAGGCGCTCGCCGATTATATCGTCCGTGCCGGCGAGACGGTGGACGAGTCAAAGCCGCTCACACTTTTCCACCCCGTGGATACATGGAAGCGCATGACCGTCACGAATTTCCGCGCAAGAAAACTGCGGGAGAAGCTCATCGAGGGCGGAAAACGCGTGGCGCCCCGCTATACCATTCCCGAGATCTCCGCCTACCGCGCAGGGGAATATGCGCGGTTCTGGGAAGAGTATACCCGCCAGGACATGCCGCATATCTATAAAGTGGACTTGTCCACTGCGCTCTACGAACTCAAGCGTCAGCTGATCGAGGCGCACGGAAGGGGGTGAGTGCATTGTTCGGCTTATATCGAAAAAAAGACGTACAGGCGCTTGTCCGCCGTCTGCGCGAGGAGTACGACGGGGCGCTGAAAGAGCAGAAAGCCGCCGCGGAGGAACTCAAAGCGGAGAACCGAGCGCTTGCGGCGCGCGTCTCGGAGATGGAGCAGGAGCGTTCAAGCGTCGCTTCGGCGCTCGTGCATGCCGTCGAGGAAGGGGAGCGCATCAAAGAGGCAGGCTCCCGCGCGGCGGAAAACGAACAGAAGGAAGCAGCGCTGCTCGCCGAGAAGTGCCGTCTCTTTCTCAAAAGAATGATGCAGAAATATCCCGACGAAGAGGATACGCGCGCCTTTGCCGCCTTTGTCGAGTCGCTCTCGGGTGCGCTCGGCGAAGAGGAGGAGGGCGCGGAACTGGATATGGACGAGGTGCTTGCCCCCAAACAGCCCCTTGACCTTGGAAAACTTTGTAAAGATCTCGGGCTGATGGAGGACGGCGAATGACGCAGAATCAGATGAAGCGTTACAAATATATCATGGCGGGGCTTGGCGGCGGACTCATCTTCGCCGTACTGCTCGCCATCGACCTCGGCACAAAGATGTGGGCGGAGTGGTGGTTTTCTAATGAATATTTAAATCACGATCCAACGCCATATTTTCTTGGGATCATTCGTTTAACATTTACAAGAAACAATGGCATTGCTTTTGGAATCGCGAGCGACGATCCGCTCGTCATGTCCATCATCATCGCCGTTACCATTTTGCTGGCGATTCTGCTCATTGTCGCTTTTTTTACGATCTTCCGCAACAATATGCCTGTGCGGATTAGCCTCGCCGTGGTGGAGGCAGGAGCCGTGGGCAATATCATTGACCGCCTGTGCTTGCAGTATGTACGGGATTTTATCGATGTTAATTTTATTTTAGCTAAACTTGGAAGACCTTACGTATGCAATATAGCAGATATTTACATTGTCTTCGGCGTTATCGTCATTGCCTTTATCATTCTCTTTATCGGCAAGAACGCCGTGTTTCCGCTCAAAAAATCGTGGCGGGAGCAGGCGAAGAGGGAGGATGAGGAGCGCGACCGCCTGAACGGGCATACGAAAGAGAGCGATGAATGAGTATGTTGTAGAGGCGCCGTGCCGTGCCGATGTGTTCGTCAGCGAGCGCACGGGGCTGACCCGCTCCGCCGTAAAAAAACTTGCGGAGAGCGGGCATATCTTTGCCGACGGCGTTCCCGTAAAAGCGGGGCAGACGCTGAAAGCGGGTACGAAAGTGGGGGTGGAGATCCCCGCGCCCGTGCCCATCCGCGCCAAACCCGAGGATATTCCCATCGACATCGTCTATGAAGATGAGGATATCGCCGTCGTCAACAAGCCGCAGGGCATGACGGTGCACGCCGGCGCGGGCAGGGCAGAGGGCACGCTCGTCAACGCGCTCCTGTATCGCCTGCACTCTCTGAGCGGCATCAACGGGGAGATCCGCCCCGGGATCGTCCACCGCATCGATAAGGATACGTCGGGGCTTCTGGTCGTGGCAAAGAACGACGCGGCGCACCTTTCCCTCGCCGCACAGATCGCGGAAAAGACGTGTAAGCGCGAATATCTCGCTCTGTTGGAGGGCGTCGTCAAAGAGGATACGGGGCACATCTCCACGCTCATCGGGCGCGACCCCAGGGACAGGCTGAAAATGGCGGTGCTGCCTGCGGGCGGGCGGCGTGCAGAGACGGATTTCTTCGTCCTGGAACGCTTCCGCGAACATACGCTCATGCGTTTTTCGCTGCAGACGGGGCGCACGCATCAGATCCGCGTGCATGCAAAGTACATCGGGCACCCCGTGGTGGGCGATCCCGTCTACGGCTATAAAAAACAGCGCTTTTCGCTCGGCGGACAGCTCCTGCACGCATACCGCCTGACGCTGACGCACCCGAGAACGGGCGAGACGATGATCTTTGAAGCGCCGCTTCCCGATTATTTCGAGCATGTGCTCGGCGTGCTGCGGCGGGAACAAACGAACGGATAAAAGGGGGAAACCTTTATGCTCATTCTCAATCCCGACGAAATGCGGCGCGCCGTCGTCAGGCTCTCCATGCAGGCGGTAGAGGCGTGTAAGGGCACCGACTTTGTGCTCGTCGGGATCCGCACGCGCGGCGTGATCCTCGCCCGCAGAATGCAGAAGGAGATCGCCCGTCTGGAGGGCGTACAGCTCCCCGTCGGCATTCTCGATATTTCGCTGTACCGCGACGATCTTCTGGAAGGCTGCGACGCCGTCTTCAAGGGGAGCGAGATCGACTTTGACATCGAGGGGAAACAGGTCGTGCTGTGCGATGACGTCCTGTATACGGGCAGGACGGTGCGCGCGGCGCTTGCGGCGCTCTCTTCCATGGGCAGGGCGGGCGCGGTGCGCCTGTATACGCTCGTGGACCGCGGCCACCGGGAGCTGCCCTTCCGCGCCGACGGCGTCGGAAAAAACGTTCCAACATCTAGAAAGGAGCGCGTCGTCGTGCACTTCTTGGAAACAGACGGCGAAGACGGCGTGTATCTCTATAAAGAGGAATAATTTTTTTCGGAGGTAAAAACATATGGCAAAGAAAACGGACAACAAACAGACGCAGCGCCGCTCCACGCCTTCCCGCGTGAGCATCGTTGACCTTCTGGCGTTCCTTGCGCTTGCGGCATCGGCGATCCTGCTCGTGATCGGCCCCATTCTCAGATGGGTGCTCGCCAATACGGGCGGCGCGGTCGTCATGCAGGCGCTCAACCTGGTGCAGCAGTACTGCGTACTGGCAGCGATCGCGATCCCGGGCTGGTACTTCGTGCGGTATAAGCGCAAGGCGTGGAGGATCGCATACTTCATCTTCCTTGCGATCTACGTTGCGGGCACCATCCTCGGCATGACGCTGGGCATCTGAAATTCAGGAGATGAGAAACGGCACTTTTGTGCCGTTTTTTCTTTACAAATTGCCAAAATTTTCCTATAATAAAGAGGAAATCAACTTGGAGGAAGGGCATGAAACCCGTCATCGCGATCGTTGGGCGCCCCAATGTGGGAAAGAGCACTTTTTTCAATAAAGTCGCCGGGCGCAAAATTTCCATTACGGAGAACAGGCCGGGCGTCACGCGCGACCGTATCACCGTAGACTGCGAGTGGCGCGCGCGTCCCTTCACGCTCATCGATACGGGCGGCATCGAACTCAAGAGCGAAGATACCATGTGGAAGGAGATCGCCGCGCAGGCGAAGCTCGCCGTCGAACTTGCAGACGTCATTTTGTTCTTTACGGACGGCAAAGAGGGGCTGACCTCCTCCGATTACGACGTAGCCGAATATCTCCGCCGCAGCAAAAAGCCCGTGGTGCTCGTCGTCAACAAGGTGGACGACTATTCGCCCGATAAACTCTTCGAGTTCTATTCGCTGGGGCTGGGGGAGCCGTACGCCGTCTCCTCGGAGCACTCCCGCGGCATCGGCGACGTGCTCGACCAGGCGGTCGAATTTTTCCCGCAGGGGGAAAGCGACGCGGACGATTCTTTAAAGATCGCCGTCGTCGGGAAACCCAATGCGGGCAAGAGCTCGCTCGTCAATAAAATTCTGGGGCAGGAGCGCACCATCGTCACGCCGCTCGCGGGAACCACGCGCGACGCCGTCGATACCCGCTTCGAGCTGGCGGGCAAGGCGTATACCATTATCGATACCGCGGGCATCCGCCGCAAGCGCTCGGTGGAGGACGACGTGGAGTACTATTCCGTGCTGCGCGCCTTCGACGCCGTCCGCCGCGCCGACGTGTGCGTGCTGGTGGTGGACGCGGGCGAGGGACTCACCGAGCAGGACGTGAAGATCATCGGCTATGTGCACGAG
>CALVLR010000129.1 GCA_944340685.1 uncultured Clostridia bacterium
GCAGACAAGAAGTGTACGGCATATCACGAAGCCGGCCACGCGATCCTTGCAAAGCTCTGCGAGCATACCGATAATGTTCATGAAGTCTCCATCATTCCCCGCGGTATGGCGGCAGGTTACACCCTGACCAGACCGGAGAACGATGATAACGACATGACAGTTAATAAACTTAATGACTTTATCTGCATGGCGCTGGGCGGACGTGTCGCGGAAGAGATCGTCATTCATGACGTTTCGGCGGGTGCGTCCAACGACATCAAGCGCGTCTCTCAGATGGCGCGCAAGATGGTCACCGAGTGGGGTATGAGCGACCGGATCGGCCCGATCTGCTACGGCAGCGACGGTCCTGTGTTCCTCGGCAGGGATTTTGAGGAGCGCAACAGCTATTCCGAAGAGACCGCAGGCATTATCGACGAAGAGGTGAAGGCGATCATTTCCCGCCAATATGCCCGCGCGAAAAAACTTCTTACCGAAAACAGATCTATTCTCGACAATATGGCGCGCGTGCTCGTGGAGCGCGAGACCATCTACACCGCGGAAGTGGATATGCTTATGGAGGGCAAGTCCTATCAGGAAGTGCTCGAATACATGGAGCGGCACGACAAGGGCATGCCCGACAACCCGTTCGGCGTCTCTTCGTCTGCACCCGCACCTGCAACTTTTGCGGCGCCCGCCGAAAAACCGTGGGATGAAAAAGACGATACGCCCGCAGTCTCTTCCGATGACGCGGCGTCTTCGGAGAAGCCCGCAGGCGACGCGCCCGCGCAAGACGGGTCGGAGCGGTCATCCGACGAAAAGCCCTCCGACGATCCGACGGATAAGGAGTGAGAGAATATGGGGAAAATCATTTCGTTTTCCAATCAAAAGGGCGGAGTAGGAAAGACGACGACGTGCGTCAATATGGCGGCGTACCTCTCGCGTGCAGGGAAAAAAGTGCTCCTCATCGATCTCGATCCGCAGGGAAATGCGACGACGGGACTTGGTTTTTCCAAGGGAGCGCTCAAAAAATCGGTGTACAACGTCATCATTGAAGACGAGGACGTCAAGGATAACGTGCTTGAAACGGAGCTTGAGGGGCTGTACATTCTTCCCTCGAACATCGATCTTGCCGGCGCGGAGGTCAGCCTCGTCTATAAGAAAAACCGCGACCGCGTACTCAGGGCGGCGCTCGAAAAGGTGAAGGGGCAGTACGATTTTATCCTCATCGACAGCCCCCCTTCCCTGGGGCTTCTCACCATCAACGCGCTTGCCGCTGCGGACAGCGCGATCATCCCCATTCAGAGCGAATATTACGCGCTCGAGGGGCTTTCGCAGCTGATGAACACCATCTCTCTCGTCAAGCAGGTGCTCAACAAGTCGCTGAAAGTGGAAGGCGTGGTGCTCACGATGTACGACGGCCGCTCTCTCATCTCCAAACAGATCGCGGCGGAGATCAAGAAATATTTTTCGAAGAAGCTCTACGAGATCGTCATCCCGCGCAACGTGCGGCTTTCGGAGGCGCCCAGCCACGGCAAGCCCATCGTTCTGCATGACCCGAAGTGCATGGGTGCGCGGGCATACGCGGCGCTCACAGAAGAATTTTTGAAAAAAACGGAAGGAAAGGGGGAATAACCTATGGCAAAAGGACTTGGAAGGGGGCTTTCCGCATTGTTCAGCGATACGGAGGAGGCCTACGAAAACGCGCGCACCGAAGTCGGAGAAAACGCTCTTTCCGGCGCGACGGAAGTGGAAGTTTCCGAGATTTTCCCCAATCCGCACCAGCCGCGCAAGGCGTTCGACGAGAATGCGATGAACGACCTCGCCAACTCCATCCGCGAACACGGCATCATCAGCCCGCTCGTCGTTAACAAAAACAAAGACGGCACCTACATGATCATTGCGGGCGAGCGCAGATACCGCGCGGCGATGAAGGCGGGGCTTACAAAGGTTCCCGTGATCGTCAAGGAGCTGGGCGAGAAGGAGATCCAGGAGATCTCGCTCATCGAGAATTTGCAGCGCGAGGATCTCAATCCCATCGAAGCTGCCAGCGGGATGAAGCGGCTGATGGACGAGTTCGGGCTGACGCAGGAGCAGCTCGCGGAGCGGCTCGGCAAATCCCGCCCCGCGATCGCCAACACGATGCGTCTTCTCACGCTGGCGGAGGAAGTCGTCGCCCTCGTGCGCGAAGGAAAACTCTCTTCGGGGCATGCCCGCACGCTGGTGCCCGTGGCGAAGGAAGAGCAGCTCCCGCTCGCCGAGGAGTGCGTGAAAAACGGCTGGTCGGTGCGCGAGATGGAGCGTGCCGTCAAGCAGTATCTCAATCCGCCCGAGGTGCTCGCCAAGGAGAAGGAACAGAAGAACGCGCTCGCCAATGCGGAGCTGAAACATCTCGTCGAGCGGCTTCGTTCCACGCTCAAAACCAAGGTCTCGCTCATCGGGACGGATAAGAAGGGGCGTATCTACATCGACTATTACACCCGCGACGATCTCGACCGCATCAGCGAGCTTTTAGACATCATCGACAGAATGGAGTAAACCGCCGCATGGCGGCATGCCGCGGGGCAAAAGAAAATCGGGCAGCCATGTCTGCCGGATGCGGGCATGGGCGACCATGTCCGCGTTTTTTCGGGCAATATTCTCCCGACCTCGGACATGCCCCCATGCAAAACCGCACTGCGGAGCGTCCGCAAAGAAGTATAAATCATTTCCAACAAGGAGAGAATGTGAGTCCGCGCGAGCGGACGCGATATGCTGAATTTTACCAAGACCAAGAAAGAGGACGTCCTCGCCTACGCGCCGTATTTTGCGGGACAGACGACGCACGTCTCCGATTTTTCGCTCTGTTTCCAGTTTATGTGGCACAAATATTTTGCGCCCGACTATGCCGTCGTGGAGGACTGCCTTGTCCTCAAAGAGCTGTACGCAGGCAAGTATTATTTTCACTATCCGCTCTCCCGTACGGGGGACAGAGAGGCGCAGATGCGTGCGGTCGCCGCGCTGGAACAGTACTGCCGCGGCGCGGAAGTGCGCCTGCATTTTACCAACGTTCCGCGGGAATCCGTACCCGATCTCGTGCTGCGGTACGGGCAGGACGTCTCCGTTACGAACATCCGCCGCTGGCGCGACTATCTGTATACGGCGGAGAGTTTCCGCACCTATGCGGGCGGGAAATATTCGGGGCAGCGCAACCATGTGAACAAATTCAAAAAGAACTACCCCGACTGGCAGTTTCACGTCTACCGTGCGGAAGATGAAGGAGCGCTCCTTGCCTTTCTGCACGAGTATGACGCCGCTCAGCGCGCCAAAGGAAGCTATCTTGCCGCCGAGGAGATGGACGAGGTCTACGAATTGGTGCCCGTGATCGGGCTGTTCGGTCTCAGATGCGGATACCTCACGGTGGGCGGGAAGATCGTCGCCTGCGCCATCGGCGAGCGGTGCGGCGATATGCTGATCGTGCATGTGGAAAAGGCGCTCCGCGCATACGAAGGCGCCTATCCGATGATCGCGCAGCAGTTCGCGCTTGCGTTTGCGGGCGAGGGCGTACGGTACCTCAACCGCATGGACGACGCGGGCGATATGGGGCTGAGAAAGTCCAAACTGCAATATCTTCCGTGCGAGATCGTCGGCAAGTACAACGTCACGCCCCGCCGCGCGATCGACGGCGTTTCACATCTGCCCTCGATCCGGACGGAACGCCTTGTGTTAAAGCCTGTTCCCGATGAAGACGCCGCCGTCTATGCCCGCCTGGCGGGCGATACGGAGCGCAACCGCTGGTGGGGGTACGACTGGCGGGAAGACGCGCCCGAGGGCGCCGACGGCGCCGTGCCAAAGCCGCAGTGGTTCCTCGCGTGCGCGCGGACGCTGTTCAAAGAGAAGATGGAGATGCCGCTCGGCATATACGCGGAGGGGAAACTCATCGGCGAAGTCGTCCTGCACCGCTTCGGGTATCTTGCGGAAGCGGAGATCGGCGTGCGCCTGCTTCCGGAATACGAGGGGATGGGCTACGCTTCGGAGGCGGTCTCCGCCTATGCGGAGTATGCGCTGTGTAAACTCGAACTCGAGCGCGTAGAGGCGAAACACTTCAAAGAAAATCCCCGCTCGGGCAGCATGCTCCTGCGCGCCGGCATGCGCAGGTGCGGCGAAGACGAAACATACCTCTACTATATGAAAACAGCGGCGATGTAACCCGTCGCGGCGCAGCGCCTTCCCTTTGCAGGAAGGCGTTTTTTGTCGGCGCTTCGGAGCGGGAAGGGCTGGAGGCAGGCGTATGGCGGCGCCGCGCTGAGCCGGACGGAGTGCATCGTGCATGTTCCCGACGTCCGCAGTCCCTCCGCGGCGGCGTTCGCGCAGGCTGACCCTGCGGGACTTCGCCTCCGCGCGCGGCATGGTGTAAGTTTACTGAACAAAATCAACATCTTGTGGTTAAATCGGAATTAACAACTATTCGCGTGCGAAATTTGAGTTTTTTGGTGAAAACGCCCAAAAAAATACGAAGAAAAGATGTAAATTTCACAAAAAAAATTTAAAAATACCATTGACAAAGTGACCGTTGCGTGATATATTATGTGTAGTACAAGAAATGACGACGGGGGGAAAGTCATGATTGTGAGGAACGCTCGCTAATTTTTCCGTTTTCTTTTGTTCATTTTTTGAGCAAAAAGGGCGTTGGAATGCGCTGGCGTTTTTCCTTTTTTTGGCGACCTCTCGGCGAATTTTCTGCCGAAGGGCGCCTTTTTGCGTCTTTTGGGGCGCGGTTCCCCCCGCTTGCATTCCCGAAAGCTGCAAAAAAACGCAAATCGGCGGTACAAAACTATATTTTAAGAGGTAAGTGTGATGAAGAAGAGAAAACTTCTCAGAAACGTTTCGTTGGTCGCGCTTTCCGCTCTTTTGGTGGGCGGCACGGCAATGGCGTTCACAGCTTGCGGAGGAAGTAGCGAGAACACGATTTCCGTTTATATCTTCTGCAATGAGTCGGACGCTGCGACCAACAGAAGCATCTGCGAAAACTGGGCGGCGCGTTACGGCGAGCAGATCGGCAGAGAACTGACGATCGATTTCAGCTATAACGTCAGCGATACGGCGTATTTCACCGACATCAGCAACCGTCTGAACAGCGGCAACAACATTCCCGACGTCATGTACCTGTCTCCCAAGAACGTCGTTGCGAACGCGCAGCTGGGCCGCGTACTCGACCTGTCGTCCTATCTGCTCGCTTCGGATGAAAGCGTTGCGGGCGCAACGTCCATCTGGGAGAACTCGCTCGCGTTCTACGGCGCTTACAGAGGTTCCGACGGCCGTCTGACCAATGCAAGCTCCGCAACGTACAATGCGAGCGGCGCGAGCGGCGCGGGCTTCTACGACGGCGATCAGAAGCTCGGCATCTACGGTCTGCCGAAGGACTATTCCAACTTCTCGATGGGCTACAACCGCAACTTCTTCACC
>CALVLR010000130.1 GCA_944340685.1 uncultured Clostridia bacterium
GTGCGTCGGACGCGTCCTTTCTTGACGCCTTTTTTCTTTATTATATCCCCTTTTCCCGCAAAAGTAAAGCAATTTTAAAGAGAACGCCGCACAATTTGCGCGTGAAGCGCTTTTGCTGAAAAGTGAAGGCGGCGTTGCTATTATGTTGCCAATAACGCCGCCGAGAAAAACCGCGTGCAGAGCGTTGCGAACACGGGGTTTTTCTTAAAGATCACAAGATTTTTCTCATCAGTTTGAGAAAAATCTGTGAATATAACAGAAAAAGAAGCCGCCCCGCAATCGCGGAGCAGCTTCCCACTATAGAGAGAGCGTGTGAGTGGTTTCAGAAACGATACGCCGTCCCTCTCGGAATTCGATTGTTCAGGACGGCAGGGCTTGATCAGCCCTCTTCATCCTGCAAAGCGTCGTAGCCCGTCGCACCCGTGCGCACCTTGACGACGTTTTCCACATCGTACACGAAGATCTTGCCGTCGCCGATGTGACCGGAGTAGAGCACCTTGCGCGCCGCAGCAACGACGTCGTCGACGGGTACTTTCGAGACGACCACTTCCACCTTGACCTTCGGCAGCAGATCCATATCCAGCTTGACGCCGCGGTACGTCTCCGTTGCGCCCTTCTGCACGCCGCAGCCGAACACCGAGGTGACCGTCATGCCCGTCACGCCGAGCTGCGCAAGCGCCGTCTTCAGCGGATTGAGCTTATGTTCGCTCATGACGATGACGACTTTGCTCATCTTCTTGACTTCCGAAGCGCCTCTGAGCGCGGGAACGCTCAGATCATCTCCTGCCGGAAGCGTGGGAGCGTCCATATCGATGATCTCAGAAGCAAGGGGCGCGGAGACGAAATCTGCATACGCGGAGGGAAGTCCGTGCTCATGCTTGTCAAGCCCTTCGATCTCCTCCATCTCCGTCACGCGGAGTCCGATCGTCTTTTTGAGGATAAAGAACAGCAGACCCATGCAAGCGACCGTCCATGCTGCAATGCAGAGGATACCAAGGATCTGGATCCCGAGCTGCAGACCGTTGCCCGTGTAGAAGAGACCCGTCTGGGTCGAGAAAAATCCGACCGCAAGCGTACCCCAAAGGCCGTTCGCGCCATGGACGGCGATCGCGCCGACGGGATCGTCGACATGGAGCACCTTATCGATGAATTCTACGACGACGACAACGAGGATACCTGCAACAAGTCCGATCACGGCAGAACCGAGCGCGTCGACCGCCTGGCAGCCCGCCGTAATGGCGACAAGCCCTGCGAGGGAACCGTTGAGCGTCATGGAGACGTCCGGCTTCTTGTTCTTGATCCATGTAAAGCACATGGTAGCAGTCGTTGCGACAGCGGTCGCGATCGTGGTGTTGGTAAGGATGTACGCCAGCTCGCTCGTTGAAGTAGCCGCGGCGCCGTTGAATCCGTACCAGCAGAACCACAGGATGAACACGCCGAGGGCGCCGAGCGTGAGCGAATGTCCGGGGATCGCACGCACTTTGACGACCTTTCCGTTCGCGTCGCGCTCATACTTCCCGAGACGGGGTCCGAGCATCCAAGCGCCGATCAGAGAGCTGATGCCGCCCACCATATGAATGAGGGAGGAACCTGCGAAGTCGATATAGACGACGCTTGCGCCCGTTGCGGCGACCGTACCCCACTCGCGGGTCAGCCAACCGCCGCCCCAGACCCAATGCGCCTCAATGGGATAGACGAAGAGGCTGATCACCATCGAATAGATGCAATAGGTCGAAAACTTGGTGCGCTCTGCCATCGCGCCCGAGACGATGGTCGCAGCCGTTGCGCAGAACACGAGGTTAAAGAAGAAACTCGACCAATCGTAGTTATAGAAGTCGGTGAACATCGAATAGTCGGGGATCCCTAAAAATCCGCCGAGGGCATTTTCGCCCATCAGAAGTCCTGCGCCGAGCAGCACGAACACGATGGTCCCGAGGCAGAAATCCATCAGATTTTTCATGATGATATTGCCTGCGTTCTTTGCCCGCGTAAAGCCTGTTTCCACCATGGCAAAGCCGCATTGCATGAACCACACAAGTACGGCGCCGATGATGAACCATACGCCCGTCGACCCGAAAATGGAGCTGCTGATGGCTTCCATCACGTTATCGGCGACTTCAACGTCGGCAACACTTTCTACTGCCAACAAACCCATAAAAATACCTCCGATTTTTTCAAAAACTATGCCTGCAGAGCAAGCTCACACCCCTGCTTCGCACGGTTTTTCAAAGATCACCCTCTCAGGAGAACGCGGCCTCACACGCCGCTTTCCCCTGCCCCGTCCGCGGCCTCACACGCCGCAGACGGACGGGAAAACTGTTTATTTGATGCTGTAAAGCATATCGGTATAGGAAGGATACGGCCAATAATCGGACGCGCAGAGTTTTTCCATACCGTCTGCAAGCGACCGCACCGCCTCCATGTCGGGAACGATGACGTGCGCCATCTTCTGCGACGCGGGGCCTTCGCCCGAGGGCATCTCGGAGAGGTCTTTTTCCAGCTTCTTCATCGCGTCGGCAAGCGCGTCGTTCATCTTGGAGAGCTGCTCGGCGAGCGCAACGTCCGCCTTGCAGACCATCTTCTCGGACACCGCCTTCTTTGCCGCGATCACCGAACAAAGCTCCGCGAGATAGGCGTTGACTGCGGGATAAATATCCTGCTTGCCCATTTCCAGCATGGTGAGCGCCTCGATGTTGATCGCCTTGATATAATTTTCAAGGTTGATATTTGCGCGGGCGATGACTTCCTTCTCGGTATATACGCCCTGGCGCACAAATACATCGATGTTCTCCCGCTTGAAGCATTCGGGAATGGCGTCCGCCGTCGTCTTGTTGTTGAGCAGTCCCCTTCTCTCTGCTTCAGGCTCCCAATCGGGACCGTAGCCGTTATAGTTGAAGATGATGCGGTAATGCTCTTTGAGAAGTTTCTCGGTGTAGGCCTTGCACGCGGCGTCGAAATCTTCAGCGCCCGTGAGCGCGTCCACCGCCTCTGCAAATGCCTGCGCAACGATCGTATTGAGCACGATGTTGGGATCTGCAACGGACGCCTGCGAGCCGAGCATACGGAACTCGAACTTGTTGCCCGTGAATGCAAACGGCGAGGTGCGGTTGCGGTCCGTCGTATCGATGGGGAAAATGGGCGATTCGGGCACGCCGATGGACCCGGGGATCGCTTTCTTCGGCACATATTCGCGGCCTAATACGATGCTGTCGACAATGGCGCCGAGCTGATCGCCGAGATACACCGAGATGATCGCGGGCGGCGCCTCGTTTGCGCCGAGGCGGTGATCGTTGCCGGCGGAAGCGACGGAAGCGCGCAGAATGCCCTGATAAGTATCGGCCGCGGCAATGACGCACGCGAGCACGAGCATGAAGCGGGGGTTCTTTTCGGGCGTTTCGCCGGGATCGAGGAGATTAAGCCCCGTATCGGTGGAGAGCGACCAGTTATTGTGCTTGCCCGAGCCGTTGACGCCCTCGAAGGGCTTTTCGTGCAGCAGGCACACCATGTTGTGTTTCTGCGCGACCTTCTTCATCAGCTCCATCGTGAGCTGGTTGTCGTCCACCGCAACATTGGTAGTCGTGAAGATGGGTGCGAGTTCATGCTGTGCGGGCGCGACTTCGTTGTGCTTGGTCTTGGCGAAAATGCCGTACGACCAGAGCGTCTCGTCGAGATCGCGCATAAATTCGGAAATCCGCGGTTTGAGCGTACCGAAGTAGTGATCTTCCAGCTCCTGCCCGCGGGAAGGCGCGGCTCCGAAGAGCGTGCGCCCCGTCAGGATCAGGTCTTTGCGCTGTTCGTAGACGTCTTTATCGATGAGGAAGTATTCCTGTTCGGGCCCGACCGTGGTCGAGACCTTTCTGCAGGTGATGCCGAACATTTTGAGGAGCCGCTTTGCCTGCGTATCGAGCGCGGTCATCGATTTGAGGAGCGGCGCTTTCTTATCCAGCGTCTCGCCGGTGTAGGAGACGAACACGGTGGGAATGTACAGCGTACCCTCCTTGACGAACGCGGGAGACGTGGGGTCCCATGCCGTATAGCCGCGGGCGGCGGATGTAGCGCGCGTCCCGCCCGAAGGGAAGCTGGATGCGTCCGGCTCGCCGACGATGAGATTCTTGCCCGTCAGCTGCATGATGACTTTGTCGCCCGACGGCTCAATGAAGCTGTCGTGCTTCTCCGCCGTCAGGTTGGTGAGAGGCTGGAACCAGTGCGTGTAGTGGGTCGCGCCCTTGGATACCGCCCAGTCCTTCATGGCGTTCGCGACGGCGCCCGCAATGGAGGAATCGAGCGGCTCGCCCTCGTCGATCGTCTTGCGGAGGGACTTGTAGACCTCTTTGGGCAGCGAGTTCTTCATGACTTCGTCGGTAAAGACGTTGCTGCCGAACAGTTCGGTGACTTTCATATCTGCTC
>CALVLR010000131.1 GCA_944340685.1 uncultured Clostridia bacterium
GAACCGTCTTCTCAGACTTGTCGATCTCTCGCGGAAGGAGATCTTATCCGTTCTCAAGCTTGCCGACCAGCTCAAAGACGAGCGCAAACACGCCTTCCCGCAGGAATATCTGAAAGGCAAAAAGCTCGGCATGATCTTCCAGAAGGCTTCCACGCGCACGCGCGTTTCCTTTGAGGTCGGGATGTACGAGCTCGGCGGATACGCGCTGTTCCTCTCCAACCGCGATCTGCAGATCGGGCGCGGCGAGCCGGTCGAGGATACCGCCCGCGTGCTCTCGCGCTATCTCGACGGCATCATGATCCGCACGTTTGCACAGAAAGAGGTGGAGGACCTTGCAAAGTACGGGAGCATTCCGATCATCAACGGGCTCACCGATTACTGCCATCCCTGCCAGGTGCTCGCCGATCTCATGACGATCCGCGAGAAGAAGGGGAACTTTAAGGGCCTGAAAATGTGCTTTATCGGCGACGGCAACAACATGGCGAACTCGCTCATGGTCGGCGCGGTCAAGACGGGCATGGCGTTTGCGATCGCCTGCCCCAAGGGATATGAGCCGGACGCCGCGCTCACGGCATGGGCAAAGGAAAACGGCAACGTTACGGTGACGGAAGACGTCTTTGCCGCGGCAAAGGATGCAGATGTTGTCTATACCGACGTGTGGGCGTCGATGGGGCAGGAAGAGGAGAAGGCGAAGCGGGAAGCGGCATTCAGGGGCTATCAGGTGAATGCGGCGCTCATGGAGACCGCGCAGAAAGACGCGATGGTCCTCCATTGCCTGCCCGCGCACCGCGGCGAAGAGATCACCGCGGACGTCTTCGAAGCGCATGCGGAAGAGATCTTCGAAGAGGCGGAAAACCGTCTTCACGCACAGAAAGCGGTTCTGTGCAAACTCATGAAATAAGCGGAAGGAGAACGTGAAACACGCATGAATAAAAAAGTATATCTTACGCTGGAAAACGGAAAAGTGTTCGAAGGATATTCCTTCGGCGCCGATCGGGAAGTCGTCGGGGAGCTCGTCTTTACCACGGGTATGACGGGGTATATCGAGACGCTCACCGATCCGAGCTATTACGGGCAGATCGTTACGCAGACTTTCCCTCTCATCGGGAATTATGGGATCATCCTGTCCGAAAAAGAGAGCAAAAAGTGCTGGCTGACGGCGTATGTCGTCCGTGAAAAATGCGACGCTCCGTCCAATTTCCGCTGCGAAATGACGCTGGAAGCCTTTCTGAAAGAGCAGAATATCCCCGCCGTGTACGGGGTGGATACCCGCGAACTCACCCGCATTGTGCGCGAGGCGGGCGTCATGAATGCGGCGATCACCTTCAAACCGCTTGCCGATCTCACCGCGCTCAGAGAATACCGCGTGAAGGACGCAGTCAGGGCGGTTTCTTCCGGAAAAGTGCGCGAGACCGGCGAAGAAAACGGACCGCGCGTCGTGCTGTATGATTTCGGCGCAAAGCAAAACATCGTCCGCGAGCTTGTCAAGCGCGGCTGTCATGTGATCGAAGTTCCGGCAACCTGTACCGCCGAAGAGGCGCTCGCTTACGATCCGGACGGCATCATGCTTACAAACGGCCCGGGCGATCCGGCAGAAAATGTTTCGGTCGTTGAAAATATCCGCAAGCTCATCGGCAAGAGGCCGATCTTCGGGATCTGCCTCGGACATCAGCTCTTCGCGCTCGCCATGGGCGGACAGACGCGAAAGATGAAGTACGGACACCGCGGCGCAAATCAGCCCGTAAAAGATCTGAAAACGGGAAAGGTGTTCATCTCCTCGCAGAATCACGGGTATGAAGTGGTGAGCGAATCGGTGAAGGACGTCGGCAACCTGACTTTTATCAATGCAAACGACGGCACCTGCGAGGGCGTGGAATATCCCGCCGTCAATGCATGCACGGTACAATTCCATCCGGAAGCCTGCGGCGGCCCTCACGATGCAAACTTCCTGTTTGACCGCTTTATCGAGAACATGAAAAAGGAGAACTGATATGCCGAAGAGAAGTGACATCAAAAAGGTGCTCGTCATAGGGTCCGGTCCCATCGTGATCGGGCAGGCTGCGGAATTCGATTATGCGGGAGCGCAGGCATGCCGCGTTCTCAAAGACGCGGGCGTGAACGTCGTCCTCTGCAACTCCAACCCTGCGACCATCATGACGGATAAAATGCTTGCGGACGAGATCTATCTGGAGCCGCTCACGATAGACAGTTTAAAGCGCATCATCATCAAAGAGCGCCCCGACTCGCTCCTCGCTTCGCTCGGCGGACAGACGGGGCTTACGATGGGCTGTAAGCTTGCCAAAGAGGGATTTCTCGACCAGTGGGGCGTCAAGCTCATCGGCACCAAGCTCGACGCCATCGACCGTGCGGAGGACAGAGAGCTCTTCAAAGAGACGATGGAAAAGATCGGTCAGCCCGTCGTCCCTTCCGATATTGCCTACACGGTGGACGAGTGCGTTGCGATCGCAGAAAAGCTCGGTTATCCCGTCATTGTTCGCCCTGCGTTCACGCTGGGCGGCGCGGGCGGCGGCGTTGCGTACGACGAAGAGGAGCTTCGTCTGATTTCGCACAACGGTCTCATGCTTTCGCCCATCACGCAGGTGCTCATCGAGAAGTATATCGGGGGCTGGAAGGAGATCGAGTTCGAGGTGCTGCGCGACAGCGCCGGCAATGTGATCACCGTCTGCTCGATGGAGAACTTCGACCCCGTCGGTGTGCATACGGGCGACTCCATCGTCATTGCGCCTGCCGTTACGCTCTCCGATAAGGAATATCAGATGCTGCGCACGGCTTCGCTCAATATCATCACCGAACTCGGGATCGAGGGCGGCTGCAACTGTCAGTTTGCGCTGCATCCCGAGAGTTTTGAATATGCCGTGATCGAGGTCAATCCGCGCGTTTCGCGCTCCTCGGCGCTCGCAAGTAAGGCGACGGGCTACCCGATCGCCAAAGTCGCTACGAAGATCGCGCTCGGATATACGCTCGACGAGATCCGAAACGACGTTACGGGTAAGACTTTTGCATGTTTTGAACCTGCGATCGACTATGTGGTCGTAAAACTGCCCAAGTGGCCGTTCGATAAATTCCTGTATGCAAAACGTACGCTCGGTTCGCGGATGAAGGCAACGGGCGAAGTCATGGCGATCGGCACCTCCTTCGAGCAGGCGATCATGAAGGCGGTGCGCGGCGCAGAGATCTCGCTCGATACCCTCAATCACCCGAAGTTTGAAAATATGGCTGCGGACGAGCTGAGAGGGGAGCTGCACAAGACGACGGACGAGCGGTTGTTTGCCGTGTACGCGGCGCTCAAACACGGGATCTCCGTCGATGAGATCTATGCCGTTACGATGATCGATCGCTGGTTCCTCAATAAGCTTCTGAATCTTGCGATGTATGAGCATGCGATCGAAGGAAAGAAGATTTCCAAATCGCTCTATCTGGAGGGAAAGCGCATCGGCTATCCGGATAAGGCGCTCGCGCGGATCTCGGGAGAGAAACTTCCTTCTCACCGCCGCGCCGTCTTTAAAATGGTCGATACCTGCGCCGCGGAGTTCGCCGCGCAGACGCCCTACTTTTATTCGACTTACGACGAACTCGATCACGACGAAGCACTTCCTTTCGTCAGAAACAGCACGAAAAAGCGCGTGATCGTCATTGGTTCCGGTCCCATCCGCATCGGACAGGGCATCGAATTCGACTACTCTTCCGTCCACTGCGTCTGGACGCTCAAAGAACTCGGGTATGAGGTCATCATCATCAACAACAATCCCGAGACGGTCTCCACTGACTTTGATACGGCGGACAG
>CALVLR010000132.1 GCA_944340685.1 uncultured Clostridia bacterium
ACAGATAAAACGTAACAGATTGGAGATCGCGCCATTTCAGGCGATATGGGGTTATAGCTATGGATACACCGGACAAAATCAAAATACGCGGCGCGCGCGTACATAATCTGAAAAATATCGACGTCGATGTTCCGTTGCATGAGATCGTCGGCATTGCAGGCGTCTCAGGCTCCGGAAAGTCTTCTCTGGCGCTCGGCGTGTTATACGCCGAAGGCTCACGCCGCTATCTGGAGGCGCTCTCCACCTATACGCGGCGGCGTATGACGCAGGCGGCAAAAGCGCAGGTCGACGAGATCCTCTATGTTCCGGCGGCGCTTGCGCTGCATCAGCGCCCCGCTGTGCCGGGGATCCGCAGTACGTTCGGGACGGGTACCGAGCTTCTGAACAGCCTGAGGCTGATGTTTTCCCGCCTTGCGGAACATCGCTGCCCCAACGGCCATTATCATGCGCCTTCGCTTGCCGTAGCGGCAGAGCAGGAGTTGATCTGTCCCGTCTGCGGTGCCGCATTTTATGCGCCGTCCGCCGAGGAACTCGCTTTCAACAGCCGAGGCGCATGCCATACATGCGGCGGTACGGGGATCGTCCGGACGGTGGACAGAAGTACGCTGGTTCCGGATGACAGCCTGACCATCGAAGGAGGCGCCGTTGCGCCGTGGAATTCCCTGATGTGGTCTCTGATGACGGACGTCTGCCGTGCGATGGGCGTGCGTACGGACGTTCCGTTCCGCGAACTGACGCAGCAGGAGAAGGACATTGTATTTAACGGTCCTGCCGTAAAAAAGCATATTTTCTATCGTGCAAAAAATTCAGATGTAGCCACAGAGCTGGATTTTACTTATTATAACGCCGTTTATACCGTTGAAAATGCGCTTTCCAAAGTCAAGGACGAGAGCGGCATGAAACGCGTGGAGAAGTTCCTCAAACAGGAGACCTGCCCCGATTGCGGCGGGACGCGGCTCAGCGAAGCGGCGCGTGCGCCGCGTCTGCGCGGGATCTCTCTGGCGGAAGCCTGTAAAATGACGCTCGGGGAGCTGACCGGATGGGTCGCAGAGGTTCCTATGTCCCTCCCCGAGGAGATGCGCCCGATGGCGGAAAGTATCTGCGAATCCTTCCGTACGGTCGCAAAACGGCTGATCGATCTCGGGCTGAACTATCTCACGCTCGACCGCGCCGCGTCGACGCTCTCCACGGGCGAACGGCAGCGCATGCAGCTTGCGCGCGCTGTGCGAAACCGCACAACCGGGGTGCTCTATGTGCTCGACGAGCCGTCGATCGGGCTGCATCCGTCCAATATTGTCGGGCTGACAGGCGTGATGCACGATCTTGTCGCCGACGGGAATTCCGTTATTTTGGTCGATCATGACGTGCAGATCCTTTCCGAGGCGGATCATATCATTGAAATGGGGCCGGGCGCAGGTGCGGACGGAGGGAACGTGATCGCGCAGGGTACGGTCGGCGATCTGCAACGTGACCCCGCTTCAAGGATCGGCCCTTTTCTCGGCGGAGACATGCGCGGCAGACTGCGCTCGCCTTCGTCCGCGGAAAAACTTTTCTCGCAGGGGCGGATCCGCCTTGAAACAGGGGAGATCCACACGGTAAAACCGCTCGAAGTTGAGATCCCCAAGGGGAAACTTACCGTTGTAACGGGGGTATCGGGGTCGGGCAAGACGACGCTGATCTTAGAAAGTCTTGTTCCGGCGCTCGAAGCGTATGCAAAAGGGCAGCCTCTGCCCGCGCATGTCCGCAGCGTTCACGCCGACGGGATCAGACAGGTCAAACTCATCGACGCGACGCCCATCGGACTCAACGTACGGTCGACAGTTGCGACGTATGCCAACATTCACGACGAGCTGCGTAAAATATTTGCGCATACGGCTGCGGCAAAACAGCTCGGATATAAGGCGGGCGATTTTTCGTATAACACGGGAAGCCTGCGCTGCCCTGTATGCGACGGAACGGGAACGATCAGCCTGGACGTGCAGTTTTTGCCGGATGTGGAGATCCCGTGCCCCGATTGCCGCGGCGCGCGGTATGCAAAAGACGCGCAGAAGGCGCGCATCGGTGCGTCGGACGGGCGGGAATATTCGCTGCCCGAACTGATGGCAATGGATGTGCATACCGCACTCCATGCCTGTCGGGAGAGAAAGTTCGTGCGGGAGCGGCTGCAGGTCCTGGAAGATCTGGGACTCGGATATCTCACGCTCGGAGAGGCGACGCCCGATCTTTCCGGCGGAGAGGCGCAGCGGCTCAAACTTGCAAGCGAAATGGGCAAGGGGCAGTCCGACGCCGTTTTTGTGTTCGATGAACCGACGATCGGACTGCATCCGCTCGACGTCCGTACCCTCATCGGCGTATTTCAGACGCTCATCGATTACGGCGCGACGGTCGTTGTCATCGAACACGATCTCGACGTCATCCGGAACGCCGATTATGTGATCGATATGGGACCGGGCGGCGGCGCGGACGGCGGACGCATCGTTGCGGCGGGTACGCCTGAGGAGATCGCGCGGGCACCCGAGAGCATTACGGGCAAATATCTCAGATAACTTTTGAAAATTGCGGAGGAGACGATGGATCATATGCAGGAACGAGCTATTGAAACGTTTCAGCGCGTATTCGGCGCGGCGCCGGCTTTTGAGGTCAGCGCTGCGGGGCGCATCAATCTGATCGGGGAGCACATCGACTACTGCGGCGGGAAAGTGATGCCCGCTTCCCTCAATTTGTGCTGCAAGGTGTACGGGCGCGCGAACGGCACCTCTCTGATCAACGTGTATGCGGACGATCTGGACGAGACGGCGCGGCTGGATCTTTCCGCACTCGATACGTACCGCTCGCTCAACTGGGGCAGGTATCAGGCGGGCGTGGCATACGAGCTGCAAAAATCAGGCTGCCGACTTGTCGGGTGCGATCTTCTGTATTCCTGCTCCGTGCCCTTCGGGAGCGGACTCTCTTCCTCGGCTGCCATTGAAGTCGCTACCGCAGTTGCCCTCAGCGAGATCGCAGGGAATGACTACGATCTGAAGGAGACGGCGCTGCTCTCGCAGAGGGCGGAAAACGAGTATTGCGGGGTGAACTGCGGCATCATGGATCAGTTCGCATCGGCAATGGGGAAGAAGGACAGGGCGATCCTGCTCGATTGCAAGACGTTGGAATACACCTATATCCCGTTTGAGCTGGGGAATTATGAGCTTGTCGTTGCAAACTGCAACAAGCCGCACGCCCTCGTTGAAAGCAAGTACAACGAGCGCCGCGGCGAAGTGGAAGAAGCGCTCGTCCGTCTCCGCGCGGTGTATCCCGATGCCGCCTGTCTTGCCGATCTCACGCCCGCGATGTTTGAGCGCGCAAAGCATGTTTTAAGCGGAAAACTTCTCGACCGCGCGGAGCACGTCATATACGAGTGCGCGCGCGTGAAAGAGGCTGCTGCGGCACTCAGGCGCGGGGATATTCTTGCGCTCGCGCGGCTCATCAATGCTTCTCACGACAGCCTTTCAAGGCTCTACGAGGTCACGGGAAAGGAGCCGGACGCGCTTGCCTATGCGGCGCGGGCGCAGGATGGCTGTATTGGGTCGCGCATGATCGGCGCGGGCTTCGGCGGATGCACCATCAGCCTTGTGGAGAAGGGGAAGGTCGCAGCATTCAAAAAGGCCGTCGGCGAACGTTACAGGAATGCCGTCGGCTATGATGCGACCTTCTATGATACGAGCATCGAGGACGGCGTGACCGTAAGAAAATTGTAAAAAGGCGGACAGCTCCCCGCCGCGGGGAGCTGTTTTCGA
>CALVLR010000133.1 GCA_944340685.1 uncultured Clostridia bacterium
GACAAACGAGCCGCAGTCTTGTCGCGGCGGCGTTTTCTCTGAATCTCACGGCGAAGATTTTTGCCTTTGCAAAAAGATTCGCGTGAACTTATTGTATTGTATCTCCCCCGAGCCTTGCTTCGACTTCGGAGAGCTTGACCGAAACGATCTTGCTCACGCCCTTTTCCTCCATCGTCACGCCGAACAGGATGTCCGCCTGATTCATGGTCGGCTTGCGGTGCGTAATGACGATGAACTGCGTATCTTTGGAGAATTTTTTCAGATATTTCGCAAAGCGGTCGACGTTCGCCTCGTCGAGCGCCGCCTCGATCTCGTCGAGGATACAGAACGGCATGGGGCGGGATTTGAGGATCGCGAACAAAATGGCGATTGCCGTGAACGCGCGCTCGCCGCCCGAGAGCAGGGAAATTTTCGTCAGCTTTTTCCCGGGCGGGCAGGCGACGATCTCGATGCCCGCGTTGAGCGGGTCGTCGCAGTCGGTATAGTCGAGCTGCATCTCCGCCTTGCCGCCGCCGAACAGCTCGCGGAAGATCTTGGTAAAGTTCTCGTTGATCTCGTTGAAGCCGTCGTCGAACTTCTTCTGCATCTCCGCTTTCAGCTCGTCGAGCACGGACGTAAGGTCTTCGATCCCCTTGTCGAGGTCCTCTTTCTGCGTCTGCATTTCGGTATAGCGGGCGAGAAGGTTATCGTAGTCCTCCTCCGCGTTCTGGTTGATCGCGCCGAGCGAAGCGATGCGGTGTTTTAAGCTGTTGATGCGCGTGGAAGCCTGCGAAATATCGTAGTGCTCGTCGCGGAGCTGCTGCGCGCTCTCGTATGTAAGCCCGTACGCCTCGTCGATGCGCTGCTTCATATTTTCCAGGCTGACTTCTGCCTTGGAGATCTCCAGCTCGCAGGCATGTTTGACTTCGCCGAGCGAGATCTGCTTGGTGAGAAGCCCGCGTTTTTCTTCGGCAAGTTCGCCCTGCTTTTCGGAGATCGCCCGCTTTTCTTCCTCGACCTTGGCAAGCCGTTCGCGAAGCGTGGCGACCGTCTGCTGCTCCTCTTCGGTGAGGGCAACCTTCTCCTCTTCCCGTTTGAGCTGTTCGATGCGCGTCTGCGTCTCCGCCATCGCGGCGCGGGTGTCGTCCACCTTTTTGAGGAGGGACGCGCGCTCTTCGCGCAGACGGGCGGCGCTGTCTTCGTCCGCCTGACGCGCCGATGCAAGAGACGCCTCTTCCACGCGCAGCTCGCTGAGCCGTCTGGAGAGCCCGTCGCGCTCTGCGCGCAGCTTTTCGCCCTCCGCCTGCCGCGCCGAGGATTCCGCCGCCGCCTCGGAGCGGATCTTATTCAGGAGCTCCTCGTTCTCCTCCGAGGAGATCACTTCGCGGCTTAAATCGTCCGCCGTGCGGGTGAGCCGTTCGAGGAGCGCATCATATTCCGCAACGTCCTTCGCGGCGTCCTGCGCAAGTCCTTCGAGCGTTGTCTCGCGCTGGGAGAGTGCGGCGAACGCCGCCGTTTCCTCCTGCACCTTGACGCGGAACTTTTCGAAAGCCGCTTCGGCAGTCTCCAGCTCCGTCTCGCAGTCGACAAGCGCCGCTTTGAGCTTTTCAAGCGTGCTCTTCTTGCGGGCGATCCCCTCTTCGCACTCCTTGATGTGCCGCTCGCCCGCGAGAAGGTTTCCGCTCTCGCGGCGGCGGGAGCCTCCCGTCATGGCGCCGCTCGAAGCGATCGTATCGCCGTCCAGGGTCACGAGCTTGAAGGCGCGGGGATATTTTTTTGCGATGCGCGTGGCGTTGCCGATGGTATCGCAGATGAGCGTGTTGTCGAGGAGATACCTGACGATGTTGGAATAATACGCGTCGTACTGCACCAGCTCGTCGGCAAGTCCCATGGCGCCCTCTTCGCGGAGCGCCGCCTGAATATCGCGCCCGTTGCCGCGGGGACGCATCGCGTCCACGGGCAGGAAGGTGACGATGCCGCCGCCCGTGCGTTTCAAGTATTCGATGAGCCAGCGGGCGTCGTCCTGCGTGGCGGTGACGAGGTTCTGCATCGCCCCGCCGATCGCCGTTTCGATGGCGACTTCGTACTGCTTGTCCGTGCGGACAATATCCGCGATCGCGCCGCGGATGCGTCTGCCGAGTTCGGGATCCTTCTGCGCGGCGAGCTGCAGACGGCGCACGGAGTCACGGTAGCCGTCGAACCTGTTTTTCAGGTTGACGTACATTTCAAGGTTATTGGAGAGATTGGAAATGGACGTATTGCAGTCGACGATGTCCTCCGAGAGCTTCCGGCGGGACTGACGCAGCGCGGCAATATCGCCCTGAAGCGCCTCCTCTTTGGCAGGCTTTGCGTCGAGGAATCTGACGCACGCCTCTTTATCCCTGCGGCAGTCGGCAAGCTGGCGCTCGTACTCCTGTTTGCGGAGCTGCGCCTTGCCGATCGCTTCGCGGACTTCGCCGATGCGTTCGCTGACGGCGTCGTGCTTGGCAGAGAGGCTCCCGACGTTTGCGCGGACGTCTGCAAGGCTCTCCACGGAGCTGAGCTCGCTGGCACGCTTTTCATCGGTGATACGTTCGTATGCCGCGACGCGCGCGTCCGCCTCGCGCAGCTTCTTTTCAAGATCGGAACACTCCGAAGCGAGATCCCGCGCGCGTTTGTCGTTCTTTTTGGCGCGCTCCACGCCCAAAACCGTGAGCGCGTCGATCTCCTGCGTACGGCGGAGGGAATACTCCACGTCGTCCGCCGCCGTCTGGAGCTGACGGCGGTAGGAGGAGATGCGTTCGCCGATGACCTTCGCCTCGCCCGTCTTGTGCTCCATACCGACTTCGAAGAGGCGCAGCTTTTCGTTGAGCGATCGCAGGCTTTCGTCCGCCCTGACGATCGCCTCGCGGCTCTCCGTCTCCTCCGCGTCGAGCACGGTGAGGCGCTCCTCCACCATATTCAGCTGACGGGAAGCATTTTCGATCTTCTCACGCTGCTTGCCCGTCTCGTATGCAAAGTTATCGAACCGCACGAGGTAGGAGTTGACCTCCTCGTGTTTGAGTTCCTCCGAATAGGCGCGGTATTTTTTCGCCGTCTCCGCCTGCTTTTCGAGGGGGCGGAGCTGATTTTCCGCTTCGTCCATGCGCTGGACGAACACGGTAAGGTTGTCCTTTGCGTTTTCGAGCTTGCGCTCGATCTCTCCCTTCTGCGCCTTGAACTTCATTACCCCCGTCGCCTCTTCGAAGATGGCGCGGCGGTCTTCGGGCTTGGCGTTCATGATCTGCTCGACCTTGCCCTGCCCGATGATGGAATAGCCCTCCTTGCCGATGCCCACACCGTGCAGCAGCGCGACAATATCTTTGAGGCGGCAGGACTGCATATTCAGCAGATATTCGCTCTCGCCCGAGCGGTACAGGCGGCGGGTCATGGCGACCTCGTCGTACTCAATATCGAACATGCGGTTCGTATTGTCGAATACAAGCGTGACTTCGCAATAAGAGAGCGGCCGGCGCGCCTCTGTGCCGCCGAAGATGACGTCCTGCATGGAGGAACCGCGCAGCGTCTTGGCGGACTGCTCGCCGAGCACCCAGCGCACGGCGTCGGCTACGTTGCTCTTGCCGCAGCCGTTGGGTCCGACGATACAGGTGACGCCGTCGTCAAATTTTATGGTGGTCTTGTCCGCAAAGGACTTGAACCCCACAAGTTGCATCTCTTTGAAATTCATTGCATTAAAAGTTTCCCGTAGAGTGATTTTGCCGCGGCAGTCTCCGCCGCCTTCTTGCTTGCGCCCGTGCCGCGCGCCGTCTGACCGAGGGCGCGCACAGTGCTCTCGTACCCTTCTGCGCCCGCAACCGTCTCGTACACGGGCGTGACGTGCTCGTACTTCTGCACATACTCCTGCAGCGCGGATTTGTAGTTGTCGGTGTCCGTCGCTTCCAACGTGCGGGCAAGGAACGCCCGCGCCGCCGCCATGCCGCCGTCCAGATAGATGGCGCCGACCGCCGCCTCAAAGAGGTTGGAAGCCGTCTTGCCGCGGACGGTCTCTTCCCCGCCCGCATAGCGCAGGAAGCGCATGAGCCCGATCTTCTCCTCGGCGCGCTCCAGCGCGCCCTTGGAAACGTACTGCTTTCTCAGCTCGGTGAGCGTGCCCTCACGCGCGTCGACGTCGCGGTAGAGTTTTTCGGTCACGAGCAGTTCTAAAACGGCGTCGCCCAGAAACTCCAGCCGCTCGTTGCTCGCCTGCCCGCCGTTTACGAGCGAGGCGTGCGTGAAGCACGTTTTGAGAAGCTCCCGATCGGAAAAGGCGTACCCGAGCGCACGTTCCGCCGCCGCAAGCTCCTCCTCCGACCAAGCCGCCGTCACTGCTCCGCCTCGCCCGCTTCGGCGAACATCGTCTCCAGCGTGGGGATCAGCCCGCCGCGGTAGGCGTCGATCGCCTGAAAGACGGACTGTTTGATGGAGAACGCCTTAGAGGAGCCGTGCGACTTGATGACGACCTTCTTGAGCCCCAGGAACACCGACCCGCCGAAGCGCGAATAGTCGAGCGCGCGGGCGAGTCCCTTGACGGGCTTTCTCGCAAACAGATAGCTGAGCTTGCTCCCGAGCGAGCGCGTGAACTCCTTTTTGAGCATGGTCGCGACCGTCTTGCCGCAGCCCTCGATGGCTTTGAGCGCGATATTGCCCGAGAAGCCGTCCGAGACAACGACGTCCACGTCGCCGTACATGATGTCGCGCCCCTCCACGTTGCCCGCGAAGTGAATGCCCTTGGTGTTTTTGAGGAGCTGGTGCGCCTCCTGATGCAGGGGATCGCCCTTGTGCTCCTCGGTGCCGTTTGTGAGCAGCCCGACGCGGGGCTCCTTCACGCCGTACGCGGCTTTGGCGTACGCGGACGCCATCACGCCGAACTGCGCGAGATAGGCGGGCTTGCACTCGGCGTTCGCACCGCAGTCGCAAAGCAGGGTGATCTCGCCGCGCACGTTGGGAATGCCGGGGCAGAGCGCGGGGCGCATGACCCCTTTGAGCCGCCCCACAAACATGATGCCGCCCGTAAGCACCGCGCCCGTGGAGCCGGCGGAGACGAACCCGCCCGCCTCGGCGTCGTTTTTGAGAAGATTAAGCCCGACGACGAGCGAGCTGTCGCGCTTGGCGCGCACGGCTTGGGTGGGCACGTCGTCGTTGGTGATGACCTGCGTGCAGGCGACCACCTCGACGCGGGACGCATCGAAGGTGTATTTTTCGAGTTCATGACCGATGAGGTCCTCGTCCCCCGTGAGCACAATTTTAAAGTCGGGGCGCTCCTTCACGGCGTCGAGCGCGCCCTTGACGATCTCTGCAGGGGCGTTGTCGCCGCCCATGGCGTCTACGATAATTTTCAGCATATTTCAAATCTCTCCGAAAGATAGAATATTCCTCATACGATTATAACAGATTTTCCTGCAAAAGACAACCGTCTGCACGCCATTTCCGCCATTTTCGTGTATTTTTGAACGATTGAACGAAAAACCGCGCCGCCCTCTGTTCGCCCGTTCCGCATGACGACCCGCCGCCCACACCCGTGCGGCGATATATCGCCACCCTTTGTTTGCCCTTTCTCTGCAAATACGGAGAAAAACGCAGCGCCGCCGCGGAAAATTCCGCGGCAGCGCATTGTTGTTTTCTCGGCGCCCTCTTTGAAGAGCACGCAACCCAAAGCCTTCCCCTTGGGGGTGAGCGGCGCGTAATGCGCATCGCCACAATGTGGCGTACGCGCGCCGCGAACTAAGAAATTGCCATTTCAGCGGCAATTTCGTGCCCGCAGG
>CALVLR010000134.1 GCA_944340685.1 uncultured Clostridia bacterium
GGCACCTCGCGTACTGAGTGACGGGCTTTTGCTCTCCCTTTTTTGGTGCCGAGTGAAGGGATTGAAAATTCCTTCGACCCCGCGCGAGGAGGCGACATAAAATCAAGCAACTCTTTTGCCGCATTCCTTCTCCGCCGACGAAGCCCGCGAGCGCAGCGAAGCGATCGGCGGCACCTCGCGTACTGAGTGACGGGCTTTTGCCTTCCCTTTTTTTGGTGCCGAGTGAAGGGATTGAAAATTCCTTCGACCCCGCGCGAGGAGGTGGCATGCAAACAGGCAACTCTTTTGCAGCATACCTTCTCCGCCGACGAAGCCCGCGAGCGCAGCGAAGCGATCGGCGGCACCTCTGTGTGCCCAGTGACGGGCTTTTGCCCTCCCTTTTTTGGTGCCGAGTGAAGGGATTGAAAATTCCTTCGACCCCGCGCGAGCCTTCGACGGAGCACGGGGTCGGGAAGCAACGCAAACCTTTTTCGAAGGCGAAGCCCGCGAGCGCAGCGAAGCGATCGGCGGCACCTCTGCGTGCCCAGTGACGGGCTTTTGCTCTCCCTTTTTTTGGCGCCGAGTGAAGGAAGCGAAAATTCTTTCGATTGCTCACAGGATGAAATGCGCACATTGACATCTTAAAATAAAAGTATTATAATAGACATAATACTTTGCAAAGAGGCAAAAAATGATTCTCAATGTTGGAGCACGGACGGATATTGTAAATCATTACAGTACATGGCTTCTGGAGCGCTTCCGTGATGGCTTTGTATACACGCGAAACCCCCTATTCCCGAACAGGGTAACGAAATATGAGATTTCACCCGAGCAAGTTGACGCCGTTTTGTTTTGTTCCAAAAATTATGCGCCGATGCTTGGTATGCTGCATACGATCACTGAAAAATACCGAACCTACTTCCACTATACGATCACTGCGTATGGAAAAGACGTAGAGCCAAATGTGCCGGATCTCAAAACAAGCGTCTCGACATTAAAGGAACTTTCTGCGCTTGTAGGACGGGAAAAACTCGCATGGCGATATGACCCCGTGCTGCTGACACCCGCTTATTCCGTCAAACGCCATCTTGAGACTTTTTCTTATCTCTGCGGACAGATCGCACCCTATGTCTCGCGATGCATTTTCAGTTTTGTGGAGATGTATGCAAAACTTTCGCACAATATGCCGGAACTCATTCCCCTCACCGATACGCAAAAAGATACGATCGCAAAGGGTCTTGCGCAAATCGCGGCAAAAAACCGCCTCCCGATCCAGACCTGTTCGACACGCGATACATTTCCGCAATACGGGATCTCCGTGACCGGCTGTGTGACGCTTGACGTGCTCGGGAAAGCCAATCACTGCGTTTTCCGCGACATCAAGCACAACGGACTGCGGCGCGGCTGTCTCTGCATCGAGAGCCGCGACGTCGGCTGGTACGATACCTGCCCCAATTTCTGTCGGTATTGTTATGCCAATAAATCGGAAGCTGCAGTAAGGGAAAACATAAAACTTCATGACGTCCATTCTCCGCTTCTGATCGGGCAACTGAATGCAGATGACATTCTCATTCAAGGAAATCAGACGAGTTACCTCAAAAATGACGGACGTCAGATCTCGCTCTTTGATTTGTAAATAACGGACGGCGTACGCCGTCCGTTTCACATTATCGGGTAAATTTTGCAAGGAAAAATCCTTCAAACCGTGCGGTCGGCAGAACGGTGACTGTTCCTTCGCGGGAAGGAAGGCGCGGGATCTCATCCGGAAGCACGATCGGGAGCAGCCGTGCGCCGCTTTGCAGCGCCGTCTCCACGGCACCCTCGTTTTCCTCTTTCAGGAGCGAGCAGGTAGAGTAGACCAGGATACCGCCATTTTTCAGAAGCTTGAGCGCTTTCAGGATCAGCTTTCTTTGCAGTGATACGCATTTTTTGAGATAATCGGAGGAAAAACGAACGCGGCTCCCCGCCGTGATCGTTCCCGTTCCCGTGCATGGTGCATCCAGCAGGATCTTATCAAATTTGAGGAAATCATCGAGTGCGAGCGCGTCTTTTTTCATGGCATTGACGCGGGTCGCGCCCTGCAAGGCAAGATTATATTTCAGGCGTTCAAAGCGGATGGCATCCCGCTCGCAGGCAGTGATGAGCGCCTTCCCTTCCGAAAGCGCTGCAAGTTCCGTCGTCTTTCCCCCGGGCGCGGCTGCCATGTCGAGGATATTTTCTCCCGCCTGCGGTGCGAGAATAAGCGGCGGAAGCATGGAAGAGAGGTTTTGCAGATAGAGCTTCCCTTCGCGGCAAACAGGCAGCGAAAAAACGTCATCTTCGGAGCAGGCGGAAAGCACAAACGCATCCGGATACCACGCCGCGCGTTCATAGGCGATCCCGACGCTGTCCAGCGTCTCCGCGATTTCCTCCGCCGAGGATTTCAGCGGATTTGCGCGCAGCGTTACGGCACGTCGCTCCCGGAAACCTGCATAAATATCTGAAAAAAGCGCCCCATAGGACGCTTTTATGGCGTTTTCGAGTTCTTCAGGAATCATTGGATCGCCGCAACCCATTCTCTGATCTCGCCTTCTTCCGTGACCTGCACCCCATCCCGAAAGCGTATGCTCAGAACGGGAGAGACCTCTGCCCCGCGGAGCGCTTTGCGGAAATCGCTCGGCGTATGTCCGAGTTCGCCGCCGTTCGTCGCAAACGGATACACTTTTTTCCCTTTCCACTTGACGGTGGAGATAAATTTTTTTACGGCAGGCGCGTATGTATACCACCAGACAGGCGTACCGAGAACAATGGCATCGTACAGATTTGCATCGAATGTGAGCGGAGCGATCTGCGGCATATAGCCGCTCTTCACCTCTTTTTCCCCAAGACCGACGAGCACGTCATAATCGTCCGGATAAGTCTTTACTGTGCGGATCTCCATAAGATCTGCGCGCAGAGACTGAGCGATCCGCTTTGCGACCGCCCGTGTATTTCCGCTCAACGAATAATATACGACCAGCTTTTTCATGATTCCGCCTCCGACTCTTACAGTATAACACAAATCAGTGAAATTGTAAATATTCGAAAATGAAAAAATGCCGCTTTTGCGACATTTTTTTCAGAATCAACGATCAAGTGCGATCCTGCGCGCCTATTTCGGGCAGGACGGAATACTGATCAATAGAATGTTGCAAGCTCCTGTTCGGGTGGCTGCGTATATTCGATCCTGCTCGCTTTGAGAATAGGTCCCCTCTGCCCGTAGATCTTATGATAGCCGATCTCGATCTTCGCCGTCAGCTTCACCCAATCGCGCGTACGGAACGGGAGATTGACGGTATGCAGGCAGACAAGCCCGCTGTAAGCGATGTCTGCTTCGCAGCAAGTCATGATGTGCCGTCCGACGACGATCGTGCCTGGCTTCATCTTCTTATCGACGGCGACCATACCTTTCAATCGGACGGTCTTCCCTTCGTATTTGTCCATTTCTTCCACAAGATCGCGGTAGAAGAATGCAAAGTCCTTATCTTCGATCTCGATGACGGGTGCATCGATGTCGTACGGGAGCGGATCGACGATCTCGTCGTACTCCGCCTTGCCGCCGAGATACTCATATACGATCCCGGGACGGCGCGTCATCGCGCGGACGATCTTATGGAATTCCTCTTTGGAGTATTCCCCGCGGAAACGGTTGAATACAACCATATCCGCATACTGCACCTTGTCATAGACGAGTTGGCGCATATTCTGGTTATAGGTAAGAAAGGTCGTCGCGTCGAAGAACGTCATCACCTGCGCGATCGCCCAACCGTCAGGCATGGCGTCGAAGAACTTTTGCAGTTCGAGCATGCCGTTATATTCCACAACGACGCGCTCCGCCCCGTGTTTTTCCTGCAAAGTCTCGAGTTTTTCAAGCGTCAGTTCATCGCTGTCGAGAAATTCAACTGCAAACTTTTTTACGGCAAAGCGCGAAGTATCATATTCCTCTTCGCCCTCCTCCAAAACAAGAAGAAGCGTCCGCTCGCCGGAATCAAAGCGCTCGTCCTCAAACGTCTCCTGAATAAATTTTGTTTTTCCCGATTCAAGGAATCCGAGAAAAAGATAGACGGGAATTTCCTGATTGTTTTGCATAAATTCAGCCTAAAAACAGCGTTTTGAGCGCATCTTCTTTGAGGTCGCATCCAATCACGCAGAGCCTGCCCGTGACTGCCGCAGGTCCCCTGCGAACATCCGCTTCCTCCGGCACATAATCAAAATGATACCAGACGTCACCGCCATTCACGATCCCCTTGGCGCGGAGCACCTGACCGTATTCCCCTCCGCTGAGCGCGCGAAGAATATCTTCCAGCTCCCTGCGGGTAAATACCTTGCCCGTCTCTACGCCCCAGCTCGAGAAAACTTCGTCTGCATGGTGATGATGGTGATGTTCATGCCCGCAGCTGCCTTCGTCATCCTCATCATGGTGATGATGGCAGCATCCGTGCTCCTCCTCTTCGTCGTGGTGATGACGGCAGCATTCGTGCTCCTCGTCCTCGTCGTGGTGGTGATGGCAGTGTTCATGCGCCTCGTCCTCGTCGTGGTGGTGACGGCAGCATTCGTGCTCCTCGTCCTCGTCGTGGTGATGATGGCAGTGTTCATGCTCTTCGTGCGTTTCGGCGGCAAGTTTTTCAAGCTCGGCAGCAAGGCTGTCCTTCTTTTCGATCGCAGCGAGAATGTCGGCACCCTTCAAATTGTTCCAATCCGTTGTGACGATGGTCACATCGGTATGCTGCCGCAGCAAACCGACTGCCTCTGCAACTTTTTTCTCGTCGCCCGTATGAGAAAGCACGATGCAGCTCGCATTCTCTACCTGGTCGAGGAAGAACTCGCCGAAGTTTTTAAGATACATTTTGCACTTCTTGGCGTCGACCACCGTGCAGAAGGCGTTGAGCTGCGCGCCGTCAACGCCCGCGCGCTGTACGGCGCGGATGACATCGGAGAGCTTGCCGACGCCCGAGGGTTCGATGACAATGCGGTCAGGCGCATACTTTGCGGCGACCTCTCTGAGCGCCTTGGCAAAATCGCCGACGAGCGTACAGCAGATACAGCCTGAATTCATCTCGGTGATCTGAATGCCTGCGTCCTGCAGAAATCCGCCGTCGACGCCGATCTCGCCGAACTCGTTTTCGATGAGGACGACCTTCTCGCCCTGATACACTTCCTGAATGAGCTTGCGGATGAGCGTCGTCTTTCCTGCGCCCAAAAATCCCGAAAAAATATCTACCTTGATCATCTGATCACCTCTGAAAACTTGTTCCTTACCTTATATACCCGCGCGCGGGGTGTTCAAAACGCCCCGCGCGCAAAATTGTGCCGATCAGAATATTCAGAACGCCCAGTTTCCGTTCTTGAAGATCGCAACGCGCTCGCCCCGTGCGGTCACACCCGTGATCTCCATATCCTTGCAGCCGATCATAAAATCGACGTGGATCATGCTGTCGTTGACGCCCTTCGCATGGATCTCTTCCTGCGTCATGCTCTCAAAGCCCTTCACAAGATTGGTAAACCCGCGGCCGAGCGCTAAGTGGCAGCTCGCATTTTCATCGAAGAGCGTATTGTAAAAGAGAATGCCCGCATTGTTGATGGGCGAATCGTCCGCGATCAGCGCGCATTCGCCGAGCATACAGGCGCCTTCGTCCATGGAGATCATTTTCTCCAGAAGATGCTGGTTCTTCTTTGCCCTGACCTCGACGACCTTCCCGCCTTCGAAGCGAACGGAGAAATCTTCGATGAGTTCCCCCTGATAAGAGAGCGGTTTTGTCGCATAGACGATCCCCTCCGCATCTCCCGCCTTGGGCGAAGTAAAAATTTCTTCGGTCGGAATATTCGGATTGAAGTAACGGCCCTTGAGCGTCGTCTCACCGCCGCCTGCAAAGATCCCGTCCGGAATGAGGCCGACGCGAAAATCGGTGCCGTTGCCCGCTTTATACTCCAATGCCACAAGCCCGAGACGGTTGAGATAGTCGCATCTTCCGCCGATCTCATCGTTGTGGCGCGCCCACTCGCGCACGGGATCGGGACCGTCCGCGCGGGAAGCCTTTAAGATCGCATCCCACAGCGCTTCAACGGCGCGGCCCACCTGCATTTCGGGGAATACCTTTTTCGCCCACGCCTTCCCGGGAACCGCTGCGATGCACCACTGGTACTTGTTCTCCATTTCGTCGTTGTACGGCTTAAGCACCTTCATCCTGCCGATGCGCGCGTGCGTCAGTTTCTCCTGATCGACGCCCGCAAGTCCGTCCGGATCCTCGGAAATGATGTGGAGCATGGCGGGAAGTTCCTTGGTATACGCCTCCATGCGCTCGATCTCCCATTTCATGACGTTGGCAAGAACTTCTTCTTTCTCATATTTATATTTGAGCTTTGTAACGGGTTGATGGCTCCATTCCACCGTAACTTTGCCTGCGCCGGCACGGTAAAGTTCTTCCACGACCCATTCCACAAATTCGGGCTGATCGAGCCCCGCGCTGACGATGACCCACTGTCCTCTCTGAACGTTTACGCCCGCCTTTGCAAGCAATTTGGCATAGCGTTTGAGCTGCAACTTATTCATAGACTTCTCCTCCTGATCGTAATACGTTCCTTCGTATTATACAGCAAATCCAAAGCTTCGTCAACAATTTCTTACCAGCATGCGCGGGGGATATTTTGTATCCCCCGCGCATGCTTGCGTATAATAAGGTAATATTATGTCAGATATAGTACTATGTTTCCGCACTCCAATGTGCGTTTTACATCGATCACCCGCTGATTGGACGAGCCGCGGAATTTGAGGCGGATGTCTTTGAGCGCCTCTTCAAAGCGCCCGTCCACCAACACGTCGATGAGAGAAATGAGTTCGCGGGTCACCTCGCAGTTCGCCTGCGGTTCTTCGAGCTCCCCCGCCTTGAACGTATATCCCGTGTAGCACCAGATATTTTTATCCGGAAGGAGCTTACGCACTTTTCTGACAAACGGCAGCAGCGCGCGCTGGTTCTCCGGCTCCATCGGGTCGCCGCCGAGCAGGGTCAGTCCCGCAATATAGCTCGGCGAGAGCGCCGCAATGATCTCTTCCTCCACTTCTTCGGTAAAGGGTTTTCCGTACCCGAAATCCCATGCGATCTGATTGAAGCAGTTCTTGCAGTGCCTTCTGCAGCCGGAAACGAAGAGGGAGACGCGAACCCCCTCTCCGTTTGCAATATCCGTCTTTTTGATCTCTGCGTAATTCATCAAAGGTGCAGGACTCTGTCCTTGATCTCCTGTGTTCTGCCCTGGTTCCAGAACTGCGTTCCGATATAGCCGCAGGTACGGCGGGCGACGTTCATCTTGCTCTGGTCGCGGTTATGGCAGTGCGGGCACTCCCAGACGAGTTTCCCGTCGGCATCCTCCACGATCTGGATCTCGCCGTCGTAACCGCACACCTGGCAGTAATCGCTCTTGGTGTTGAGCTCGGCGTACATGATATTATCGTAGATATACTGCATGACGGCGAGCACGGCGGGAATATTATCCTGCATATTGGGGACCTCCACATAGGAGATCGCACCGCCGGGCGAGAGCTGTTGGAACTCACTTTCAAATTTGAGCTTGGTGAACGCGTCGATCTTCTCGGAGACGTGCACATGGTAGCTGTTGGTGATATAGTTCTTGTCCGTCACACCTTCGATGACGCCGAAGCGCTTTTGCAGGCACTTCGCGAACTTGTAGGTCGTGCTCTCGAGCGGCGTGCCGTACAGCGAGAAATCGATGTTCTCCTTTGCCTTCCATTCCTTGCATTTATCGTTCATGTGCTGCATGACCGCGAGCGCGAAAGGCTTCGCCTCTTCATCGGTATGGCTCTTACCCGTCATGTACTTGACGCACTCGTAAAGCCCCGCATAGCCGAGAGAAATGGTGGAATATCCGCCGTAGAGGAGCTTGTCGATGGTCTCCCCCTTTTTCAGGCGCGCAAGCGCGCCGTACTGCCAAAGAATGGGCGCCGCGTCGGAGAGCGTTCCCTTCAGACGGTTGTGGCGGTACATGAGCGCCTTATAGCACAGCTCAAGGCGTTCATCAAAGATCTGCCAGAATTTCTTTTCGTCTTTCCGCGAGGAGAGCGCGACATCGACGAGGTTGATGGTCACAACGCCCTGGTTGAATCTGCCGTAATACTTAGGTTTGCCGTTTTCGTCCACGTAGGGCGTGAGGAAACTGCGGCAGCCCATGCAGGTATAGCAGTGCCCCTCTCCGTTCTTGTCGATCTTGTATTTGAGCATCATCTTCTCGGAGATATAGTCGGGCACCATGCGCTTTGCCGTGCACTTTGCGGCAAGCTCTGTGAGATACCAGTACTTGCTGCCCTCGCGGATGTTGTCCTCTTCAAGTACATAAATGAGCTTGGGGAACGCGGGCGTGACCCACACGCCGGACTCGTTCTTTACGCCCTTGATGCGCTGGTTGAGCGTCTCCTCAATGATGAGCGCAAGGTCGGCTCTCTCCTGTTCGCTCCGCGCTTCGCCGAGATACATGAACACAGTGACGAAAGGCGCCTGGCCGTTCGTCGTGAGGAGTGTGACGACCTGATACTGAATCGTCTGAATGCCCTTGGCGATCTCTGCTTTCAGGCGCTTCTCAGCGACCGCGGCGATGTGCGCTTCGTCATAGACGCCCACGCTCGCAAACTCTTCGCGCACATCCTTCAGGATCTTCTGACGGCTGACATCGACGAAGGGCGCAAGGTGCGTAAGCGAAATGCTCTGCCCGCCGTATTGGTTGGAGGCGACCTGCGCGATGATCTGCGTTGCAATGTTGCACGCCGTAGAGAAGGAATGCGGCTTCTCGATAAAGGTCCCCGAGATGACCGTCCCGTTCTGGAGCATATCTTCAAGGTTGACGAGGTCGCAGTTGTGCATATGCTGCGCAAAATAGTCGGCGTCGTGGAAATGAATGAGACCTTCGTCGTGCGCCTCGACGATCTCACGGGGCAGCAGAATGCGGCGCGTGAGATCTTTGGAGACCTCGCCCGCCATATAGTCGCGCTGCACGGAATTGACCGTAGGATTCTTGTTGGAATTCTCCTGTTTGACTTCCTCGTTGTTGCACTCGATGAGCGTGAGGATCTGCGCGTCCGTCGTGTTCGCCTTTCTGACGAGCGCACGGGAATAACGGTAAGTAATATACTTCCGTGCAACGGCAAACGCCTTCTGATCCATGATCTGATTCTCGACGAAGTCCTGGATCTCCTCGACGTTGACCGCGCGGTTCAGATCGTTTGCAAGCGCCGTTACGTTTTTCGCGATCAGATCGATCTGCTTCTCTTTGAGACGGTTCCCCTCGCTGACTTCGTTGTTTGCTTTGCGGATCGCATTCAGGATCTTGTCGATGTCGAAAGCGACTTCCGTACCGTTGCGTTTGATGATCTTCATAACTCCACGCTCCTTATCCTGCAGTTTGTCCCGAAACGGGACAAAAAAGCGCTCCCCCTTGAAAGGGAACGCTACCATCATACACCATATATAGAGATTTGTCAAGGGTCTGCCACAAGATTTTGGGAAAAATTTTTTTCTGTAACACTATATCTTGTGGTCATGACGTTTTTTGTCATATCCTGCGCGTGAAACAGCAAGGCGCATTTTTTTCACAGAAGCGACACATTGTTGATGACGAGCGCAAACTTGCACCCCAGAAATTCCGCCGCCTTGCGCGAGAGCTGCATCCTCCCGAAATAGATCTCGAAATAGTCCATCACGGAACAAATGGCGGTATCGATCTCGATGTGGAGTGCGATCGTCTTCCCCCCGTCTTCGACCTTGACGAAGGAACGCTCCGCGGCAAGATTGACGCGGTCGTGAATATTCGCCTTGAATACGTCGTTGATCGTGTTTTTGACGCGGCTCTTATGAACGTCCGCTTTGTCCGCAATGATGAGCGCGGAAGAAATGTCGGAAACGGGCTGTCCGTACTGCTCGTCGTGATTGCCGATCGCCATCATGATCTCGGAAGCGTCGGAAAACGGCATGCCGAGACGCGTCACGATCTTATAGGCAAGGATCGCGCCGGACTGGGCGTGATCTTTGCGGTTGATGCAGTTGCCGATATCGTGAAGATACCCCGCGATCTCTGCAAGACGGATGCGGGATTCATCTTTCCCGAGCGCACGCAAAAGCTCTCCCGACCACTTGCTCACGATCCCCGCATGCCGGCGGGAGTGCTCGGTGAACCCGAGCGCCTCGATCTGTTTTTCGGACATCTCCATGATCGCTTCGACTTCGCTGTCTCGGCGGAGCGTCGCCATTTCAAGCATATCAGAACTCCGTGACGTTCAGGCTCTGGAAGATCTCCTCGTACTTGTTCTTGGTAAAGGAAATAGTCTCGAACGTCGTAACCGTGGCGGTACCCGCGGCAACGCCTGCCCGCAGAATATCGGGAAGATCCGCCCCTTTCTGCAACATGACTGCCGCAGCGGCGACCATGCCGTCGCCCGCGCCGACCGTGGAATTGACCGCAACATTGATGCTCTTGCAATAATAATTTTTCGTTCCGTTGGTGATCACCGCGCCGTCCTTCCCGAGAGAGAGCAGCACGATCTTCGCGCCGCGGTCAAGAATTTCGCGGCATCCCGCAAGCATATCGTCTTTGTCGCGGAATTCTCTGCCGAGCGTTTCTTCCAGCTCCTCGAGATTGGGCTTGACGAGATCGATCCCCGCTTCGAGCGCCGCAAACATTTTGGAGCCTTCGGTATCGGCAATGCGGAGCGACTTCGGATCGACGCAGCGGAAGATCTCGCGGTAGAAACTTGCGTCCACCCCGCGGGGAAGTCCGCCGGAGATGACGGTGACATCGGAACGCGAAGAAAGATTGCGGATCATGTGCGAGAGCTCGCCGAGCTTCTCGGCTGCGACCTGCCCGCCCACGTCGTTGATCTCGGTGAGCATGGAACGTTTATCGATGCACTTGTAGTTCTCGCGGACGCGTCCGCTGTTC
>CALVLR010000135.1 GCA_944340685.1 uncultured Clostridia bacterium
AAACTATATGAGTTAATTACAAACTCGAAAATCAACGAAAAGTGATCGTTATTAAAAATAATTTGCCCCAAGGTTGTGATTACGGCTAAAGCGTCATATTTAATAAATAAGTGTCCATAAAAATATGTGACAGTATCAGTATAAGATAATTTGAACTTTTAATACTGAGCATATCCGTAGTACTTCGATTTCGCTTTGTATTTTCAAAATATTACTGATCATAAAAACTCACACATGATACAGCTATTATGTATTTTGAGTACAAGCAAAAGACCTGAGCCGACGATCCGGTTCAGGCCTTTTGCTTCTATGGTTTATTTCAGCGAATCTTCTAAAACGTCCTTCTTTTTTTGCGGACGCTCATCGATCAGAACAGTCCTTTGAGCGCGGGATATAATTTTGTGAAGTGGCGATAGTGCTCCTCGTATGCCGCTGCTATTGACGCATCGGGCAATACGGTTTCCTTGACGCGCACGATGGCGGAAGCCGTTTCCTGTACGTTCGCGTACTCCCCGCATCCCACCATCGCAAGCATTGCCGCGCCGTAAGAAGGTCCTTGCTCCGTCTGCGGAATATCGACGGGCATATTCATCACGTTTGCCACGATCTTGCGCCAGAGCCTGCTCTTCGCGCCCCCACCGCACAGTTTGGTGCGCGGGATATATGCGCCGTTCTTCTTCGCTGCCTCCATGCAATCTTTGAGCGCGAACGTCACGCCCTCCAGCATGGCGAGCGTCATCAATCCGCGCGTCGTATCGGGTCTCATACCGATGAACGCCCCGCGCGCCGTGACGTCGTTATGCGGGCTGCGTTCCCCCATGAGATAGGGAAGGAAGTACACGTCGTTCTTGCCGAGGTTCTCGTCCAGCCCCGCCTCTTCTTTTTTATAGTCGTCGGACTGCAAAATACCGTTCACCCACCAACTGTTGCAGCTTGCGGCGGACAGGATACAGCCCATCAGGTGCCAGCCGCCATCCGCATGGCAGAAAGAATGCAGGGCATTGATCTTATCTTCCTGATATTTCTCAGAGGAAACAAACAGCGTGCCGCTCGTACCTAAGGAGATATTGCAGCCGCCCTCGCCGACGACGCCCGTGCCGACAGCCGCAGCGGCATTGTCCCCGGCGCCGGCAACGACTTTCACGGCTGCAAGCCCGAGTTCCTCTGCGATCTCCCGATCGAGCGTGCCCACGACTTCATAACTCTCATAGAGCTTTGGCAGCATCTGTTCCGAAATGCCGCAGACGTCGCACATTTCCTGCGACCAGCGGCGATTTTTCACATCCAGAAGGAGCATGCCGCTCGCATCCGAGCAGTCGGTACAGAACGCACCCGACAGACGATAGGCAAGATAATCCTTGGGCAGCATGATCTTGGAAATACGCGCAAAGTTCTCCGGCTCGTGCTTCTTCATCCACAGGAGCTTGGGCGCGGTGAAGCCCGCAAAGGCGATGTTGCCCGTCCATGCGGAGAGCTTCTCTTTGCCGATGACCTCATTGAGGTACTTCGTCTCCTCTTCCGTCCTTCCGTCGTTCCACAAAATGGCGGGTCGGATAACGTTATCATCTGCGTCGAGCGCAACCAGCCCGTGCATCTGACCGCCGAAGGAGATGCCTCTGACGAGCCTTTTCTCCTGCCCGCGAAGCAGCTCTCTCAGGCCGCGCAACGTTGCAGCGAACCAGTCCTCGGGATTTTGTTCGCTCCATCCGCTCTGCGGATAGGAGACGGGATAGGTCTGCGTATTTTCCGCCAGAATGCTGCCGTCCGCGGCGACGAGCAGCATTTTCAGCCCGCTCGTCCCCAGATCAATTCCGATATAAGCATTCATTTCAGTATACCTCAGAACGGATTTTCCGTTTTATATCTCATACCAGCGGGCAGATTTACGCCGATGTCCTCAACGCCGAGGTATTTGAACACCTCGAAGAGCGCCTTGCCGAAGTGTCCGAACGCCACCGCTCCGTGGTGCGGGAACCCGCCTTCGATAAGCACATGGCGGTAAAACCTTCCCATCTCGGGAATGGCGAACACGCCGATACTTCCGAAGGAGTGCGTTGCGACGGGCAGCACCTCCCCCTGCGCCACATATGCGCGCAGGTGAGTATCCGCGGTCGATTGCAGACGGAAGAATGTAATTTCTCCCGGGACAATGTCCCCTTCCAGTGTGCCGTTCGTGACCTCGACGGGAAGAGACCGCGCCATGATCTTCTGATACTTCATCGTGGGATTGCAGATTTTTCCGGCGCAGGTATTTCCACAGTGGAAGCCCATAAAGGTATCCGTCAGTTTGTAATTGTATTTGCCTGCAATGTCGCTGTTGAAAAGCTCCTTGGGAACGGTGTTGTTGATGTCGAGCAGCGTGACCGCATCCTCAGATACCACCGTGCCGATGAACTCCGAGAGCGCGCCATAGATATCCACCTCGCAGCTCGCGGGGATGCCGCGCCCCGTCAGACGGCTGTTCACATAGCAGGGCACGAACCCGAACTGCGTCTGGAAGGCAGGCCAGCACTTGCCCGCGACCGCAACATACTCACGGCTGCCCTTGTGCGCCTCGATCCAGTCGAGAAGCGTGAGTTCATACTGTGCAAGTTTTGCAAGGATCTCGGGCTTCTTGTTGCCCGCGCCCAGCTCCTTTTCCATGTCGGAAACGACCTCGGGAATGCGCCTGTCGCCCGCATGCTTATGGAACGCCTCGAACAAATCCAATTCGGAATTTTCCTCAATCTCCACGCCCAGATGATACAGCTGCTGAATGGGCGCATTGCAGGCAAGGAAGTTCGTGGGACGCGGTCCGAAGGAGATGATCTTCAACCGCTTCAACGCATACACCGCACGGGCAATGGGCAAAAAGCCGTGGATCATATCCGCACACTCCTCCGCGTCCCCTACGGGATACTCGGGAATGTACGCCTTCACGCCGCGCAGTTTTAAGTTATAGCTCGCGTTCAGCATGCCGCAGTATGCATCGCCGCGGGAATCGGAGAGGACCGCAATATTCTCCTCCGCTGCCGCGCAGAACATGACGGGTCCTCCCACCTTCTCGGAGAACTCTTTGGCAAGCATCGTCTCGGAGATTTCGGGACCGAAGTTCCCCAGATACACCACGAGCGCGTTGCAGCCCGCAGCGATCACGTCCGCCAAAGCCTGCTGCATATGGATCTCGCTCTCGACGATGCATACAGGACATTCGTAAAGATCACCCTTGCCGTACTTCTTCTCGTACGCCGCCATGAGCGCTTTGCGCCTGTTCACGGACAGACTCTCGGGGAAACAGTCCCGCGAGACCGCTACGACGCCTGCTTTCATCTTTGGAATATTCAACATTACAACCTCCATCTTCCGGCGTGAGTTGCCCCGTGCAATACATGCGTAATTTACCCGCTTTAAACCGCAAAACCGCTGAGCGATAAAACGACAACGTTATTGTATCATGATTTTGTCAGAAATTCAATCCTTCCGATAAAATTTTTAAAAACCACAAAACCGAACATCAGTCCGGACTGCTCACGCTGCACGAAAAAAGCGAGGCAAACGCCTCGCTTTTTTCGTGGTGCACCAGAGATTATCTTCGCGCAG
>CALVLR010000136.1 GCA_944340685.1 uncultured Clostridia bacterium
TACTGCTTCTGATCGAAGCGGTATCCCTCCTCCCCGCCGTAGTAGCTGATGAATTTATAGTCGAAGCCCATATTGTGCGCGACGAGCGAACAGCCCGCCGAAAACTTATAAAAATCGGCGATGACATCGGAGAGAGACGGCGCGCCGACGAGCATATCGTCGGTAATGCCCGTGATTTTGACGATCTCCTCCGAGAGCCTGACGGGGCAGGCGACAAAGGTGGAGAGCTTTTCGGAAATGCGCCCCTCTCTGATCTTGACGGCGCCCAGCTCGATGATGCGGTCCATCGCGCCCATGGCGGGCGTGGTATTCAGTCCCGTCGTCTCTAAGTCGAACACGACGAACTCGCGTTTTTTGAATTCTTCCGGCAGCCCCGTCTCGCCGAAGAGAGTCCCCTGCACAAAGTCGCTCACGGGTACGGGAAACACCGCTTTATAGTTTGCCGGCACGGGACGGGACGGGCGCTCTTCGGGAACAAACCCCTCGGGCGGACGGCCGTAGTCCACCTGATTGGCGCGGAAAGAAAGACTTCCGTTATACAGCTCGTTGTCGCCCGTAAGACAGATGCTGTCGCCCTGTCTGATTGCGCGCACCTTTTCGACCGTCGCCTTCTTGGAAAAATAGGAACAGCGCATCTGCGCAGAGCCGTCCGAGAGCGAAAAACTGAAATAGGGCTTCCCGTTTTTGGTCTCGCGTTCCTCCATATAGGCGACCGTACCGCATATCGTCACGCCCGCCATCTCCTTCACGAGATCCGCCATGTAGATGGCATGCTTCGGCTTCGCGCCGTCGATCGCGGAATAATCCCCGACTGCAAAAAAACGGGGCGCGATCACATATTCCGCGGGAGGCGGCGCCTCGCGTTCGATCTCGCCGCGGTCTTTCTCGACGGAACGCACATCGCCGTACCACGCCCCCGGGAAGTTTTTGCCGAGTTCGGCGCTCACCGCGTCGAGAATGCCGTCTTCCTGCATGCGGACGCGCTCCTGCTCCCCTACGCCGATAAAAAATCTGCCGCCGCCCTCGTCGATATACGCCTCGATGTCCTCGGGATCGACGAACGCCGCCGCGGCAGGAAAGCGCGTTTTGAGAATATCGGCAACGGCGCGGCGGATCCCTTCGGGATCTGGCACCGATTTGCGCACGTTCACCTCGGCGGCAAAGCCTTCGGGTACATACCGTCCCGAAACGTTTCGGGCGTACTCTACGTCCTCTGCCGAATACGTCTTATCCGTCACAAGGAAAAAGGTCGCCGTGCGCCCCTTTACCTCGATTTTTCTGAGCACGGCGCGCGCAAGCCCCGCCGCCTGCCGTATCTCTTCTAAGTACTGTCTGCTCTTCATCCGATCAATTCATCCAGCCGTTCGAAGAAGACGCGTTCGGCGTCCTCCTTCTTCACGCGCTCGTTTTCTCTTCCCTTTTGCAGGATCACACAGTATTCCTCGCCGCCCGCAATGCCGAGATCGCACCCCCGCGCCTCGCCGGGGCCGTTGACGACGCACCCCATGACGGCGACTTTCAGCTTCTTTTTTACCGCACGCACCCGCGCGTTCACGCGCTCGGCAAGCCCGATGCAGTCATAGCGGCACCTGCCGCACGTCGGGCAGGAGACGACCTCCACATACTCCTTTTCTATCCCGCAGGCGCGGAGAATATCGTGCGCGGCGTAGACCTCTTTGACGGGATCCGCCGAGAGCGACACGCGGATGGTATCGCCGATCCCCTTTAAAAGGAGCGAACCGATCCCGACGCTGCTTTTGACGACGCCCATCTCCTCCGTACCCGCTTCCGTCACGCCGAGGTGCAGCGGATAGTCGCACCGCGCCGCAAGCATGGTATACGCCTCGACGGTGAGCGGGACATCGGAAGCCTTCACAGACAGCACAATGTCGTGCACGCCGTGCTTTTCCAGGATCTCGGCATTATAGAGGGCGCTGCCGACGAGCGCCTCCGCGCTCCTGCCGTACCGTTCCAGGAAGTGCTTCTCGATGCTCCCCGTATTTGCGCCCACGCGCACGGGAATGCGGTGCGCCTTCACACAGTCCGCAACGAGGGCGATCTCCCGCTCCCCGCCGATGTTCCCGGGGTTGATGCGCAGTTTATTCGCGCCGTTTTCCACGGCGAGCACGGCGAGCTTTGCCGAAAAATGCACGTCGGCGACGACGGGGACGTGTACCCTGCCCGCGATCTCCCGAAGCGCACAGGCGTCCGCCTCATCGGAGACGGCAACGCGCGCAACGTCGCACCCCGCCGCTTCCAACGCAAGAATTTGAGCGACGCTTTTCTCTACGTCGCTCGTCTTGACCGTCGTCATGCTCTGTACGGAGACGGAGCCTCCTCCCATCAGGATATTCCCGACTCTGACCGTACGTCTCATTTTCCGTCTTCCTGCTCCTTCTTTTCCATCATCTTCTGCAATTCCGCCATGAAGGAGGAGATGTCCTTGAAGGAACGGTATACCGAAGCGTAGCGCACATAGGCGACCTCGTCCAGCTTTTGCAGCCCCTCCATGACCATTTCGCCGATCTGCTTGGAGCTGATCTCCTGCTCCATGGAATTATAGATGCGCTTGGCAATATCTTCGGCGAGCGCGTCTATCTTTTCAATGGGCACGGGGCGTTTTTCGCAGGCCTTGATCACGCCGCGCTTGATCTTCCCTAGATCGAACGCCTGCCGCGTGCCGTCTGACTTGACGACGAGAATGGGCGCGACTTCGATCGTCTCGTAAGTCGTAAATCTTCTGCCGCACCCCATGCACTCGCGGCGGCGGCGGATGGTCCGTTCGTCGTCCGCCGAGCGCGAATCGATGACTTTGCTCTCCGTACAGTTGCAGTACAAACAACGCATAAGTTCTTCCCCCTCCCTGTAAAAAATGCATATCTTGTATGCCTGCTTTGAGATTATACCATATCTGCCTGCATTTGTAAAGGGTTTGGGAGAAAAGGCGGCAAAAAACCGCGCAATATGCGCGGTTTGAGGTATGTTCAGAGCAGTCCTTTCTCTTTGAGCAGACGCGCGCCGTCTTCTTCGCCCTTCCGTCTCAGGCGGCAGTACCGCCTGACAAGCAGTTTTTTCTGCGCGGCGCTGAGTGCGGCAAAATCGACGCCGTAAAAAGCATTTGGCGTTTTGAGGTGTTTCCCGTCCCCGACAAAGCGCACGACCCCGCCCGCATGTTCCAGAAGCGCGAGCACGATCTTCCATGAAAGCTCCATTCTCTTGAAGATATTGCCCTCGTACAGCAAGAAGATCTCCCTGCCGCGATACTCCGCGCCGCCGCGCCGCCACACGCCGTTGCAGACGACCGCCTCGGAAATATCTTCGTACGGAACGGTATGCTTTTTTCGGGAGAGGACGGAGGCGGAAAACACCATGCCACCGCGCTCAAAGGAAACCGTCTGCGAATAGGAGAGCATCAGCAACAGCATCAGGACCACGATGACAGGCAGCCCGACCGCGCACACGAGCGTAAACGCGAAGAGCACCCGCTCCCACACGCCATGATGAAAAAGCCAGCAGAACCCGAATGCGGCGGGCGGCAGGACTGCGACGAGCGCAATGAGCAGCCCGAGGAGGAGACGTTCCGTTCCGCGGCATGCCATGAATTTCTTATTCTTTTTGTTCATA
>CALVLR010000137.1 GCA_944340685.1 uncultured Clostridia bacterium
ACAACAACGTCATTGACCCCCCCATATAAGTGTCGGCATAATCCGCAACTATCTGTATTACATACTCTCCGCCGATCTCCTGAACATCCCGTTCCAAGGAGAGCGCTTCGTCTTTGGGAATATCATAATTCCCCTCAGTAAAACCATTGTGTGCATTATGGGTAATAGAGATATTCAGATATTTATCGATGCTGTGATTGAAATAGAGATCGCGCTCCCAGTTTACCGCATTATAACTCTGCACAAATACGCACATTCCCGCAATTCCAAGCGCCGCTATTGCCGTGAGGAAACTCGCGATCATCCGCACGGGATTGCGCAAAAGCATTTGCAAACCGTATTTAAAACGAAGTTTCATACATTTTCCCCCTTTCGTGAATATTTATCGACGCTCAATCTTTTGAAGACGGCGAAAACAGCAGCGAAAAAACGCCCGTTTGTACTTTTATTATATCATAAAAGAAATATTTGTCAATACACATTCTGGTTACATTTTAAGTATTTTTTTGTAACCTTTATGCAACTTATGTAACCTTTTGGTTACATTTCGCTCTGCTCTTTTGATTTTGTCACTCTACTGTGAGTAGAGTCGCTTTTTTTGCTGTTTTCAGAGGTTTTGCCCGTCGGAAAAAGCCTTCCACTTCCCAGCGGCCGTCTCATAAGTTTCGCGGAGTTTCTTCGTCGAAAAGGATACCGCCGCACAGCGGATGTAGCCCCATGCGAAAAGCCCGCCGCCCTGCAAAAAGCAGGGCGGCGGGCAAAAGCAGCGAAAAAAAAAGAGCGGCGCGAGGCCGCTCTTTTTATGCAGATTTTTTGAACACAAGGCGGGGTTTATCCCCTTTTGTGACGCAGTCGCGCGTGATGATCACTTCTTCGACGTTCTTCTGCGAAGGAATATCGTACATGACATCGGTCATAAGCCCTTCGATGATGGTGCGAAGTCCTCTTGCGCCCGTCTTTAAGCGGATGGCGGTATTCGCGATCTCGCGCACCGCGCCCTCTTCCACGGTGAGTTTCACGCCGTCAAGCCCCACGAGCTTCTGGTACTGCTTGATGATGGCGTTCTTCGGCTCGGTGAGAATGGAGACAAGCGCGTTTTCATCGAGCGGCTGCAAAGAGACGACGATGGGAATACGCCCGACAAACTCGGGGATCAGCCCGAATTTGGTAAGGTCCTGCGGTTTGACGTCGTCGAGGAGCGAATAGTCCACCTCGTTCTCGCCCATGCGGACCTTGCCGCCGAACCCGAGACCGGAATCGTCCTTTCTTGCGCCGACGATCTTATCCAGCCCGACGAATGCGCCGCCGCAGATAAAGAGAATATTTGTGGTATCGATGCGCATGCAGTCCTGCTGCGGGTGCTTTCTGCCCCCCTGCGGCGGAACGTTCGCGACCGTCGATTCGATGATCTTGAGGAGCGCCTGCTGCACACCCTCGCCCGAGACGTCGCGCGTGATGGAGACATTCTCCCCCTTGCGCGCGATCTTATCGATCTCGTCGATATAGATGATGCCGCGCTGCGCGCGCTCAATGTCGTAATCGGCGTTCTGAATGAGCTTTAAGAGGATATTCTCGACGTCCTCGCCGACGTACCCCGCCTCGGTGAGCGTGGTCGCGTCGCTCGTCGCAAACGGGACGTTGAGGATACGCGCAAGCGTGCGGGCAAGCAGCGTTTTGCCGCTGCCCGTGGGGCCGAGGAGCAGAATATTGCTCTTCTCGATCTCTACGTCGTCGTCATCCTTTTTGCCCGTGAGCATGGAGTTGATGCGCTTATAGTGATTGTACACCGCGACGGAGAGGACGCGCTTTGCTTTGTCCTGCCCGATGATGTACTTGTCGAGTTCCTCCTTGATTTCGGCGGGCTTTTTCAGCTCGACCGTCTCGGCGGCGGTATTGGAGGGCATCTTCGCCATCATATCGCGGCACAGCTCGACGCATTCATCGCAGATGAACACGCCGTCGGGGCCGGCGATCAGCTTCTTGACCTTGGATTTTTCCTTACCGCAGAAAGAACAATATTGTTCGTATTTTGCCATAATACAACCTCAAAATATTCACAGATTTTTTCCGAACTGACGGGAAAAATCTGTGAGTGTCTTTTACCGCTTTTCGTACACTCTGTCGATCAATCCGTACGCAAGCGCCTCGTCTGCGGAAAGATAATTATCGCGGTCGGTATCGCGCTCGACGACATCGACGGGCTTGCCCGTGTTCTCGGCAAGGATCTTCGTCATCTTTGCCTTGATGCGCAGGATGTGCTCCGCCTGAATCTTGATGTCGCTCGCCTGCCCCTGTGCGCCGCCGAGGGGCTGATGGATCATGATCTCGCTGTTTTTCAGCGCATAGCGCTTGCCTTTGGCGCCAGCCGCCAGGAGAAACGCCCCCATCGACGCCGCAAGCCCGATGCAGATGGTCGAAACATCGCACTTGATGTAGTTCATCGTATCGTAGAGCGCCATACCCGCCGAAACGGAGCCGCCGGGGCTGTTGATGTAGAGGCTGACGTCCTTGGTGGGATCCTTGCCTTCGAGATAGATGAGCTGCGCCACGACGGTATTTGCGACCGCGTCGTCGATCTCGCCGCTCAGAAAGATGATGCGGTCCTCGAGGAGACGGGAATAGAGATCGTAGCTGCGCTCGCCGCTCGACGTGCGCTCGACAACATAGGGAATGAGCACGTTTTTCACGTTCTTTTCCATGAACTTACTTTTCCTCCGGCTTCACAAGAGTCATCTCGTTGTTTGCCTGCAAATAGTCAAAGAGCTTGGTAACCTTGATGTCGCCCTCGATGTACTCCATCTGACGGGGATCCATCGTCTTTCTGTATTCCTCGGCTTCCTTGCCGACGCTTGCCGCCTGCTCTGCGACCTTGGCGTCGATCTCCTCCTGCGTCGCCTCGATGCCAAGCTCTTTGATGAGCTTTTCCACGATGAGCTGATGCAGGACGGTGCGGCGCGCCTCTTCCTCGAAGTGCTTTTTATATTCATCGCGCGTCTGACCGACGTATTTGAGATAGTCGTCCAGCTTGATGCCCTGATACATAAGGCTGTACTCCATTCTCTGCATAGAGTACTCCTCCTGCTTTTCGATCATCGCGTCGGGGATCTCCGCCGAAGCGCCCTTGGCGATCTCGGTGATGATCGCGTTCTCCGTCTCGTTGAGCGAACGGGACGCGGCGCTCTTTTCAAGGCGCTCGCGCACCTTCGCGCGGTATGCCTCCACGCTGTCGCTCCCGACCTTCTTGGCAAACTCCTCGTTGAGCTCGGGGAGCACCTTGCCCGTAATCTTATGCACGGTGACCGTGAACACGGCGGGCTTGCCTTTAAGGCTTTCAGCCTGATAGTCCTCGGGGAAGGTGACGGGGATCTCCTTGGTCTCGCCGATGTTCATGCCGACGACCTGCTCCTCGAACCCGCCGATAAACTGGTGGGAACCGAGCGTAAGGTCAAAGCCCTCGGCGCTGCCGCCGTCGAACGTCTTCCCGTCCATCTTGCCCTCGAAATCGATGTTGACGGTATCGCCGTTTTGGGCGGGACGGTCGGTGACCTCCACGCTCTCGGCAAAGCGGTCGCGGGTCGCGTCGATCTCCTTATCGACGTCGGCGTCCGTAACAGTATACTCATATTTATCGATTTTTATACCCGTGTATTTCTCGATCTTGACATCGGGTTTGACGGGCGTCGTCGCGGTGAGGACGACCTTCTCTTCCGAGATCTCTTCCACGGAAAGCGCGGGATCGCCGACGGGCGTGAACGCTTCCTTCTCTTTTTCGAGAATCGCGGGATAGTGCTCTGCAAACAGATTGTTGATCGCGTCTTCATAGAAGAGCCCCTTGCCGTAGTACATTTCAAGCACATGCTTGGGCACTTTGCCCTTGCGGAAGCCGTTGACTGCGAATTTCTTGCGGTTTTCAAGGTATGCCTTGTCGTTCGCCGCAGCCCACTCCTCGGGCGTGAAGGTCATGGCGATCTTGACGGTGCTCTTTTCTGCAGGTGTTGCTGTGTAGTTCATAATTTTTACTCCGATTTTGATTGTGGATTTTTTCAGACGGGTTTATTTTACCATATCGGCGCAAGAAAGGAAAGCATTTTTCATTTACATTTTGTCTTTTTTCCGTTATAATTGGGAAGACAGACATGAAACACGGATGAAAGGAGCAGGCTATGCCGCAGGACGCTTTTACCCTCCGCCTGACGGCGCGGGAACTGGACGGCGCGCTCAGAGGCGGGCGCGTGAACCGGATCAACCAACCCGAACGCGAGGAACTTTCCCTTATAATATACACAGGAAAAGGCACCGTTAAACTCACGCTGAACGCAAATGCGTCCGACTGCGGCGCATATTTTTCGGAAGACGACAGGGAAAATCCGCTTGTCGCGCCCAATTTCTGCATGCTCCTCAGAAAGCATTTGCAGAGCGCGCAGATCCTCGGCGTGGAGCAGGTGGGCTTTGAACGCATTCTCGCCTTCCGCTTTGCATGCGTTTCCGATTTTTCCACGGCGGAGCGCGTTTTATACGCCGAGATCATGGGAAAATATTCCAACCTGCTTCTGACGGAGAACGGCGTGATTTTAGGCGCGCTTAAGACGACTTCCGCCGACGAAGCGGCAAAACGCCTCATTCTTCCCGGAGCCGGATACCGCCTGCCTGCCCCGCAGGGAAAGACCGATCCCTCCGACTGTGCGGCGCTCGAAGCGCTTTGCAAAAACGCCTCGGGCGATCTTTCGGACTTCCTGTTCACCCGTGTGGCAGGGCTTGCTCCCTGCACGGCGCGCATGATCGCCGAAGGCTTCCGCGGCGGAGACCTCGCGGCATATGTGCACGGTTATATCTTTTCGGACGACGTCTCTCCCTGCGTTTTAGAGCGCGGCGGCGAAGTCGTGGATTTTCTGGCGCGCCGCGTCCCCGGGGCGATCCCGTTTGAGACGCTCTCCGCCGCGCAGACCTATTTCTACACAAAAAAACGCGCCAAAAAGCAGCTCGAGGGCACACGCAGAAGGCTGACCGCCGCCGTCAGCACGGCGATCAAAAAACAGGAAAAACGGCTCGCCCAGATCCTTGAAAAACAGAAAGAGGCGCTCTCGTGCGAGGAAGTGCGCATCAAAGGCGAGCTGATCACCGCAAACCTCTATGCGCTTTCGCGCGGGATGAAGGCGTGCGAGCTTACGAACTATTACGACGAAGCGGGCGGGACGCTGAAAATTGCGCTCGATCCCATGCTCACCCCCGCGCAGAACGCGCAGGCGTACTTCAAAAAGTACCGCAAGCAGAAGCGCACGCTGGAAGCGCTCACCCCGCAGGAGTCGGAGACGCGCGCGGAGCTGGACTATCTGGAGAGCGTGCTCCCCTTCCTCGCCTCTGCCGCAAGTATCGAGGACCTCACCGCGGCGGAAGAGGAACTCATGCAGACGGGGCTTATCAAGGCGCCGCAGGAGCGCACGAGAAAAAAGCGCCCCGAGATCCCCTACCGCACCTACGAAAAGGACGGCTGGCGCATCTTTGCAGGGCGGAGCAATGTGCAGAACGACCGCCTCGTCCGCCAGAGCGCGCCCGACGATATGTGGCTGCACGCACGGAATCTCCACTCCTGCCATGTGGTGATCAGAACGGACGGAAAGCCCGTACCCGAACATGTGCTCGCCTTTGCCGCGGGCGTCTGCGCAAAATACTCGGCGGGA
>CALVLR010000138.1 GCA_944340685.1 uncultured Clostridia bacterium
GAGGGCTTGCGTCCGCCGCTTTCCCACCGCGCAACGGTCTGCCGCGAAACGCCGCAGAGATCTGCGAGCTGCCCTTGCGGGATCCGCTGCCCGACCCTCGATTTTTTGATATGTTCGGCAAAATCCGGTTTATAAGTGTATGGCCTTGTTCTCATTTCCCGATTTCTCCAGTACTGACATTATAGCATAATTTTATCATGCCGTCAACAGTGTTTGCCGCTCCCGCCTGCCAAACCATGTTTCGCCGCTCGGTCTGAAAGGCCGCGGGGCATGCCCGAGATCGGACATGCCCCGCAGATGATCCGTATCTGATTGTCCGGCGCGGACATGGTACCCGCGTTTATTCCCGAATCAGGTCACAAAGCGTGATGGGCAGAGCAGTCTGAAGCGCGGAAAACGCCGCCTCGATCTGCACACCGACCTTGCCGCCACTGAAAAAGATCGTCTGCCCCGCCGCCGACATATGCGCAAACGTGGGAAATACTTTCTTCATGCCGAGCGGAGAACAGCCGCCGTGCACATATACCGTGAGCGGGCACGGCTCCTTCTGCGGAAGCATCTCCACAGACTTCTCGCCCGCAGCCTTCGCGGCTTTTTTCAGATCAAGCTCCGCTCCGACGGGAATGATAAACACATAATATTTACGCGGGCTGCCGACGGTGACAAGCGTTTTAAAGACGCGCGCGGGATCTTCGCCCATACTCTTTGCGACCTCGGTCCCCGAGAGCGCGCCGCCTGTGTAAGTGTGAACGGAATAGCCGATCCCCGCGCGCTCCAAAATCCGCATTGCATTTGTTTTTTCCATGGCATGCTCCCAAAAACAGGGGCGTCGCCGCCGCGCACGCCCCCTTGCCGTTTACGATTGGATCTCTTCCGTTTTTTCAACGATCTCTCCGCCGCACTCCGTACAGAACTTTTCGTCTCCCGTTCCCTGTTTTCCGCATTTGGAACAGACGCGGTATTTTTCAACGATCTTCCCGCCGCAGTCAGGGCAGAATTTTTCCGTCGGCGCGGCGTGTCTGCCGCACTGCGAACATACGCGGGCAGCTTCTCTCGCCCGGCGTTCCGCTTCGGCTGCCGCTTCTTTCTCGCGTTTCTTGGTCTCCTGCGTCTCGCGCAGGCGCTCCCTGGCGGCATCAAAAGCCTCGTCCGCCTTCTCCGCAACCGCGTCTTTGGCGGCATCAACAGCCTCGTCCGCCTTCTCCGCAGCCGCGTCTTTGGCGGCGTCAACAGCCTCGTCCTTCACTCTGCCGAACAAATCGGAAAGTCCTTTTTTGATAGAATCGAACAAACCCATTTTCTTCCTCCCCGATCGTCATCCGATCTCGATCTGGCAGCTCTTCATCGTGAGAAGCGCAGCCTCGTGCGCCTCAGGCGAAGTCCCCGCGCATGCCGCAGAGACGACCCGCACGCGCGCCTCGGGCGCAAACGCCCGAATGAGCAGCGCGTTGCTGACAACGCAGATATCCGTACATACGCCGCAGAGCGTGATCTCGTCAAATGCCGCCGCATACTCTGCGAGCGCAAGGCTCCCGAAGGTGTTTTTTTCAAAGATGCGCGCACCGCTGCGGTAAAGCTCGGGCAGGATCTCCCACCCCGCCGAGCCGCGGATACAGTGCGGCACGGGAAGGAGCTTGCCTTCGTGCGTATCGAGGTAGTCCTCGCCGTGGGTATCCTGTGTGTAGACAACTTCCTCCGCCTGCGCAACGAGCGTCTTTGCGGCGGGCACGGCCGCCTGCGCAGCTTCGGACCCGAGCGCGCCGTCCACAAAGTCATGCTGCATATCCACAACGACCAGAAGCCGCTTTACTGCAGGCACTTTTTCAGCTCCTTGATGAGAAGGTCGGCAATATAGCGGCATCCGCGGTGCGTGGGGTGCACGCCGTCCGTCGTAAACTGCGCAGGGTCAATGTCCTGCGTGACGCCCATGAAGATCTCGTCCACGGGAATGAGCGTGATGCCCTTCTCCTTGGCGATCTCGCGGATGATCTCGTTGAATGTCGCAAGGAAGGGACGGAACCGCTGCTTATCCCCCATTTTCAGAGCGTAGGGCTGAATGAGATAGAGCTTGGCGCCTGTGGCGAGAATTGCGTCGACCAGCGCCTGATAATTGGCGCGGAACGTCTCGGGCGTGACCTCTTCCCCGCGCGAAAAACGACACCAGACGTCGTTCACGCCCACTTCGAGCACGACATAGTCGGGATGTTCCGCCACGACGTCTTTCTCAACGCGCTGCAAAAGTTCGGCGGTGCGTTCGCCTCCGTTGCCGCGGTTGACGAAGCAGAACTTGATTTCGGGATAGAGCAGACGGAGTTTGCCCGCCGCGATCTTGACATACCCCACCCCGAGGTCGTTCGGGTCCATATGGTCGCGCCCCGATTCGGTGATCGAATCGCCGAAAAATACGATTTTGGTGCAGGATTCCTGCACGGACGTCTGATCTGCTGCCGCCGTCATGCCTTGCCTCCGAATTTATCTTCGTACGCTTTCAGGCACTTCTTGATGATCTCCACCGCCTCTTCGCGGTGCGCGATCTCGCGGACGGTCGTCTTTTTGTGTTCGAGCGTTTTATATACTTCGAAGAAGTGCATCATTTCCTCGAAGATATGCTTGGGAAGCTCCTGAATATCGTAATATCCGTTGTAGGTAGGATCTTTGAAGGGAATGGCGATGATCTTTTCATCGAGCGCGCCGCTGTCGATCATCTTAATGACGCCGATCGGATAGCAGTTGACGAGCGTCATGGGATAGATCGCCTCGTTGCAGAGCACGAGCACGTCCAGGGGGTCGCCGTCGTCTGCAAATGTGCGCGGGATAAACCCGTAGTTGGAAGGATATACGGTTGACGTATAGAGAACGCGGTCGATTTTCAGAAGACCGGTGTCTTTATCCAGCTCATATTTCGTCTTGCTCCCTTTGGGGATCTCGATGAGCGCCTCGAAACTTTTCGGCGTGATGCGTTTGGGGTCGATATCGTGCCAGATGTTCATACAATAGCTCCTTTTTCACCCTGTATAACTTCTCCTATTTTAGCATACTTTGCACGCCCCCGCAAGATGTGAACGAGAATTTTTTAGGATTTTTTTGCGATTTCGAGAAAATATGCTTTGACAACCCGCGCCGTTTATGGTATATTGATATGGCATTGCGAATCGATGAGCCAAAAATGCAGAAGTACCCAAGAGGCTCAAGGGGCTCCCCTGCTAAGGGAGTAGTACCGTTACAGGTAGCACGAGTTCGAATCTCGTCTTCTGCGCCAAAAAGCGGCAGAGCATTTTTGCTCCGCCGCTTTTTGATACAGAAGACGTGCCGCTCGGAATCGTGAATTCCCACGAGTTCGCGCGAGGAGGCGGCGAAGCGCGGGGCAAGACCAATGCCGAGCCATTTCCCGCCGACGAAGCTTTCAAGGCGCAGCCGCAGAAAGTCTCGTCTGTTTTTTCCCTCTGTTTCATGCCACGCAAAGCCCGCTTTACGGCGGGCTTTTTGCGTGGCGCGGAAAGAAGCGCTCCGAGGATACAACACCGCGCGCCGCGGACATGATGTCCGCGGCGCGCCCGCATCTTTCGTTTCCGAAAGCGCTCTATTCAAACTGTGCGGAGTAGATCTCCTTGTAAAAGCCGCCCGCCGCGAGCAGTTCTCGGTGCGTGCCGCGCTCCACGACGTCGCCGTCGCGCACGACGAGGATGAGGTCCGCCCCGACGATGGTGGTGAGGCGGTGCGCGATGACAAAGCTCGTCCTGCCGCGCATGAGTTTTGCCATGGCGTCGTGAATGAGGATCTCGGTGCGCGTATCGACGTTGCTCGTCGCCTCGTCTAAAATGAGCATCTTGGCGGGCGAGAGCATGGCGCGGGCAATGGTGATGAGCTGGCGCTGCCCCTTGGAGAGGTTGGCGCCGCCGTCGGTGACGGGCGTATCGTAGCCTGCGGGCAGCATGTGCACGAAATCGTCGACATGCGCCTCTTTGGCGACGCGCTCAACTTCTTCCCGCGAAGCGCCCTCTTTGCCGTAGGCAATGTTTTCGAAGATCGTTCCCTCGAACAGCCAGGTATCCTGCAATACCATGGTAAACGCCGCGCGCAGGCTCCTGCGGGTAAAGCGGTCGATGGGCGTGCCGTCGAGCAGGATGCGCCCGCTCTGCGGATCGTAGAAGCGCATCATGAGATTGACGAGCGTCGTCTTGCCGGCGCCCGTAGGCCCGACAATGGCGACCGTCTGCCCGGGCGCGGCTTCGAAGGAGAGATCGTGAATGATCTCGCGTTCGCCGTCGTACGAAAATTTCACATGCTCAAACGCTACCGCGCCGCGCACCTCGGTCAGCTGAGCGGCGTTTTCGACGTCGGCAGTCTCCTCGGGCGCGTCTAAAAGGCGGAACACGCGCTCCGCCGCCGCGAGCGCGGACTGGATCTCGCCCATGATATTGGCATATTCATTGATCGGGCCGGAAAACCTGCGCGAATACAGCAAAAACGAGGAGATATTGCCCAGCGACACAAAGCCGTAGAGATACAAAAACGCGCCGGCGGTGCTGATGAGCACGGTGCCGAGGTTATTGACGAAGTTGACGGCGGGGCCGATGAGGCTGCCGTAATAGTCGGCGGCATAGTAGGCGTCCACCGCCTCGGTATTCTTCTGACGGAACTTTTCGATGATGGGCGCCTCTTCGCCGTATGCCTTGATGGTCTTCAGCCCCGAGAGCATCTCTTCCGAAAACCCGTTGAGCTGAGCAAGCTTTGCCGAACGCTTGCGGAAGAGCGGGCGCACCGTCTTACTGCGCACAACGGTGATGACCACGGCGATGGGCACCGTGACGAGCAGCACCGTGAGCATGATGGGCGAGGCGAGCGCCATGCCCACGAACGCACCGACGACGGTGACGACGCTGGTCGCTGCCTGTAAAATATCGTTGGAGAGCGAAGCGTTCACGGTGTCGATGTCGTAGGAGACGCGGTTAATGAGATCGCCCGCCTGCATGCCGTCCATGAGCGAGACGGGCAAAAGCAGGATCTTATCGAAGACGTCCTGCCGCATACTGCGCACGATCGTCTGGCTGAGCCGGATCATGAGCACGGAGAGAATGTAGGAGAGCGCCGAGGCGATCACATAAAAAATCGTCATGAGCAGACAGCAGCGGCTCACGGCGGCGAAGTCCACGCCGCTCTCGAGCGCGATCGCGTCGATCGCCAGCCCCGAGAGCCACGGCCCGATGAGCGCAAAGAGATTGCTCCCGAGCATGAGAAAAAACGCGGTGAGCACCCGCCACTTATAGCGCAGGAAGTATTTTGCGAGCCGCACGAGGACCGCCCGCTTGCTGCCCTTTGCGGGCGCCGCAGTCAGATCAGTTACAGCCATCGCAGTCCCCTCCTTCGCCGTGCTGCGACGCATAGATGCGCCGGTATACCTCGCAGGAGCGCATGAGCTCCTCATCGCTGCCGAACCCGACGGCGCGGCCGCCGTCGAGCACGAGGATCTTATCGGCAAAGCGCACCGAGCTGATGCGCTGGGCGATCATGACGACGGTCGTATCCTGCATATTTTCGAGAAGCGTTTTGCGCAGCGCCGCATCCGTACGGTAGTCAAGCGCGCTGGAAGAGTCGTCCAGAACCAGGATCTCCGGCGAAGACGCAAGCGCGCGGGCGATGAGCAGGCGCTGTTTCTGCCCGCCGCTGTAATTGGCGCCCTTTGCCGTGAGCATCCCCTCGTACCCCTCGTGCGCGCGGATAAATTCATCTGCGCGCGCATACTGTGCCGCCCGCACGATCTCCTCGTCGGCAAGCCCGCGCTCAAAATCGATGTTTTCCTTCACGCTCGCCGCCATCAGAAAGTCGCTCTGAAAGACGACGCCGAATTTCTTCCTCAGCGTTTTTTCCTCGTAGCGGCGTACATCCTGCCCGTCGATGATCACCTGCCCCGCGGACGGATCGTACAGCCGCAGGAGCAGCGCGACCAGCGTACTCTTTCCGCTGCCCGTGGCGCCGATCACGCCCAGCGACTGCCCTTTGCGGATGGTAAAATGAATATCTTCCAGCGCGGGCGCGCCGCCGTAGGAGAAGGAGACGTGCTCGAAGCGGATCACGTCCGCCCCGTCGCCCTCCGCCTCTCCCGCGGGAAGATCCGGCATGGGGACAAGCTCGGCGGGAAGATCCAAAATCGCGCCGATGCGCTTTGCCGACGCGCCGCCCCGCGTGAGCATGACAAAGATGCGGCTCACGGAGATCACAGCGTTGAGGATGATCGAAAAATACGAGGTAAAGGCGATGATGTCGCCGGGCATGGCGTTTCCGCCCGCCACGCGGTAAGCGCCCACGAATACGACCGCCGCCATGCCGAGATTTAAAACGGCGTTTAAAAGCGGATTGGCGATGCCCATCGTGACGCTCGCTTTCGTCTCGTTGCGGGAGACCTGTTCGTTGACTGCGCGGAAAGACGCGCTCTCATAGCCGCCTTTGGAGAGCGCCTTGATCACGCGGATGCCGGTATAGTCGTCGCGCACTTTGCGAACCATACTGTCCGCCGAACGCTGCAGCTGTGTATAAAGCCCCACGCCCCTGCGCGTGACGAGGAAGACGATCAGCGCGATCACGGGCACCGAGGCAAGCAAAACGAGCGCGAGGATCGCGTCCACCATAAAGGTAAGCGCGATCCCGCCCACAAGCAGGATGGGCGCGCGCACGCCGAGCCGCTGCGCCATGCCGATCATGTTGTGTACGTTGTAGGTATCGGAAGAGAGGCGGGAGACGAGCGACGGAAGCGTCACTTCGTCTACCTGCCGCGCCGAAAGCGAGAGCGTCTTGCAGAACAGATCGCTGCGGATGCGCTCCGTCGTATCGCGCGCGACTTTGGACGCCATGCGGTTCGCCTTGACGTTCCCGAGGAGCGCCGCGACCGCCGCGAGCAGCATGCCCCCGCCCCACAGCGAGAGCGCAAGCACGTTCCCCGTGGGCACCACGTCGTCGATCATATACGACATGATGAGCGGCAGCACAAGCTCCGCGACCGTACCGACGACTTTAAAGAGAAAGCCGACCGCCATACGCCCTTTATAGGGCGAGAGATAGGATAAGACGAATTTCAACGCTCCTCCTCCCCGCGCCCTTCTGCCACGCGCTTTGCATTTTCGGCAAGGCGCTCGAGAAGCGCGGCAAGCGTTTTTTGCTCCTCTTCACTCAGCCCCTCCAGCACGCGCGCGTTCCACGCCGCGCGCACGCTGCGGATATGTTCGCGCGCCGCGAACGCCTTTTCGGTGGGAAAAACGCAGAGATTGCGCCTGTCGGCGGGATCGGGCGCCCGCGTGACGAACCCGTGCTCCTCCAGCGCGCTGATCTGCCGCGCCACATTGCTCTTATGTACATAGATGCGCTTTGCGATCGCCTCCTGTGTGCTCCCCGGGCATTCGCAGACGCATACGAGATAGGAATCCTGCCAGGGTCCGATCCCGAACTGTTCGTATTCCTTCATACGATACAGCCCCGCGCACCGCCACACCTCGCCGAGACGCCCCATGAATTTTACCATGTCATATCCTCCGCTTATCGTTGCACCCGCAATCGTTGCGTATGCAACGATATGATAACACAAAAAAAAGAGGCTGTCAACCCCTTTTTTCAAACGCTCCGGCACGCGGCACAACGTTCATGCGCCGCGCACGTTATGCTTCAATTTTTACGCGGATCAGCGCGCCATGCCTGCCTCAAAGAGCACATCGGCAAGGCGGGCGAGTGCCTCGGGCGGGAGCGTCTCGCCCCGCACCATGTCCGCGATGCCCGCTTCATGAAGCACTTTTTTTGCCTGTTCGCGGGAAATGCGGAAGGCGTTCACGAGGTTGTTTTCCAGCGTCTTGCGGCGGCTCAGAAAGGCGCAGCGCACGGCGGCGCGGTAGGCGCTCTCGCTCCTGACGGGAATGCGCCCCGCCTCGAAGTCGATGCGCACGACGGCAGAGTCCACATTTGGACGAGGGTAGAACATGGTGCGCGGCACCTTCCGCGTGATCTGTGCCTCACCTCTGAGGGCGATCGCGGCGGTCACGGCGCCGTAGTCGGGCGTGCCGGCTTTGGCGGTAAAGCGCGCGGCGACCTCCTCCTGCACCATGACGGTGACCCCCTCACACGCCTTTGCCTCTTCCAGAAAGCGCATTAAAACGGGCGTGGTGACGTAGTAAGGCAAATTTGCCACCACGCGGTAGCTGCCCAGCTCCGCTTCGAGCGCGGGAAGGTCTTCCTTCATGAAGTCACGGAAGACGACCTCGACGTTCTCGCAGCCCGCGAGCGTCTCGGCGAGCACTGGCTGCAGGCTTTTGTCGATTTCGAGGGCGACGACCTTTTTCGCCTGCGCCGAAAGCGCGCGGGTGAGCGCGCCCGCCCCCGCGCCGATCTCCAGAACCGTCGTATCCGCGCCGACGCCGCCGTCGCGCACGATGGCGTCTAACAGATTGCCGTCCGTTAAAAAGTTCTGCCCGTACTGTTTTTTGAAGGTGAACCCGTGTTTTAAGAGAATGGTCTTGATCTCTTCCATTTTTCTCCTTGCATGGCGTCGGGCTATGCCGCACAAATTGCCGTTGAGGGGACTGCCCTCCTCACAAATGAAAAGAAGGGAGCTGCCGGAGCGCGGCTCCCTTCGGTTTGATGCGCTCTTTCAGGCGATCGTCGGACGGACGCGGAGCGGAATGCCCACGCGCTCCGCCACGGCGCGGCACTTTCCGATCTCCTCTTCCCCGATGCAGTCCACCACGGAGAACCAGCAGTTCAGCCCCTGCGCTTTGCATTCCCGCGCGAAAAAGAGCATGGAATCAAACGCCATTTCGGGGTAGATGGGCTGGCACAGCTTCTCGTAGCGGTGCGAATCGGAGGCGTTGAGCGAGATGTTGATGCCGTCCAGCCTTCCGACGAGCTCGGGTGCGATGTCGCGCTGGTTGATGATGGAGCCGTGTCCGTTGGTATTGAGGCGCGTCTTCCCGCCGCGGGCGTGCACCCAGTCGCACACTTTGAGCATGACGTCCAGCCGATAGGTCGGCTCGCCGAAGCCGCAGAAGACGATCTCGCCGTACTTTTTGGGATCGCCGATGCTCTCCTCCACCTGCTCAGCGGAGGGCTCGCCCTCTTTGAGCCACAGCGAATAGCCCTCGAAGGTCGCCTTGCCGTTGCGCACGCAGAACGTGCAGCGGTTGGTGCAGCGGTTGGTGAGGTTGACGTAGCAGTTGTTTCCGATCACGTAAGTGTATGTATCCATAATTTATCTCATCCTTGCGAAGAGCCGCTTCGCATTGTTTAAAATGGTTTCCTGTAAGGTTTCCTCGTCTTCACCGCGCAGCTCGGCAAGCCGGCGCACGATGACGGGGATGTTCGCGGGTGTGTTCTTTTCCCCGCGGACGGGCGAGAGGTAGGGAGAATCCGTCTCGGATAAAATCCTTTCGGGCGGGCAGGCGCGCACGCTCTCCCACACGGCTTTGGCGTTCTTGAAGCACGCCACTCCCCCGAAGGAGAAGTACGCCCCGAGCGCGGCGAACTGCGGCAGCATCTGCGCGCCGTGCGAATAGCAGTGCATGAGAAAGCCACATTTGAGGTGACTGCGCATTTCGGTGAGAATGGCAAGCATATCGGCGGCGCAGTCGCGCGAGTGGATCTGAACGGGCAGCCCCATCTCATCGGCAAGTTCGATCTGGCGAAGGAACGCCCTTTTCTGCACCTCTCCGGACGGCGTATCCCAATGATAGTCCAGCCCGATCTCCCCCACCGCGACGCACCTCTCCTCACGGCAGAGGGCGCGGAGGGCGGAGAGCATCTCCTCTGTAAAGTCCGCCGCCTCCGAGGGGTGCACGCCCGCCGTGAAGTATGCGCCCGCATGCGCCGCCGCAAAGTCCTTATGCCAAAGGCTGTGCGCAAGCGTATCGCCCGCGAGGACCACCCGCTCCACGCCCGCGGCGCGGATCTTCTCCCACGCCTTTGGAAAATCGTACCCCTCGTCTGCGAAGTGGCAGTGGATATCGAGGTAGCTCATCGGATGGACGCGCCGCTTTGTATTGCCTTTTCGGGTGTGAGCAGGCTCAGATTTCCCGCCTCGTCCTCGGCGCAGAGCACCATACCCTCGGAGAGCACGCCGCAGAGTTTTACGGGCTTTAAGTTGGTGACGAGCACCACCTTCTTTCCCACCATCTCCTCGGGCGTATACCATTTGGCGATGCCCGAGACGACGGAGCGCACTTCCTCGCCCACTCTGATCGTCTCGTGCAGAAGTTTGGAGGACTTGGGCACCTTCTCGCAGGCGATGACTTCGCCCACTTTCAGCTCGATCTTCGCAAAGTCGTCGATGGTGATGAGCGGCGCCTTCTCTGCGGGCGTTGCTTCCGCGGCGGCTTCGGGCTTGCCGTTTTCGCGCTCGTACTCCGCCTGCTGTTTCGCCCGGATCTCCTCCGCCTTTTTGAGGACTTCTTCGCGATCGAAGCGCGCAAAGAGCGCCTCGTCCGTCTCCGCAACACGCGTGCCGCTTTGGTACACGCCGAACGTCTCCGCCTCGTCGAGCGACTGCAAGGCCGTATTGAAGTACGCCGCGATCTTCTCCGCCGTGGCGGGCAGGAAGGGAGCGAGCAGGCTCGCGCCCTTGACGATGCTCTCCGCGAGGTTATAGAGGACGGTGGAGAGGCGGTCCTTTTTCGCTTCGTCCTTGCACAGCACCCAGGGCATGGTCTCGTCGATGTACTTGTTCGCGCGGCGGAACACAGCAAAGAGCTCGGTGAGCGCATCCGCGACATGGTAGCTCTCCATGCACGCCTCGACCTTCGCCCGCGCCCCCGTGACGAC
>CALVLR010000139.1 GCA_944340685.1 uncultured Clostridia bacterium
TACTATCTCGCGCTCTCGTTTGTGCTTCCCGTGATCGTCGGCGTGCTGTTCACCGTTCTGCACGCGCTCATTCAGACGTATGTGCTCACCATGCTCACAACGCTCTTCTACGGGGAAGTGAGCGAACCATATATCAAAAAACCCAAAACAAGCAAATCGAAAAAACAAAAAAATACTTCGGAAACGGAGGCTATGTTATGAAAGTTACAGGAAAAAAGAGAATGTTCATTGTCATCGCCGCGCTGTTTGCGTTTCTGATGGCTGCACTCCTTGTTATGGGCTTTGCCGGACAGCCCGCCGCACCGCAGGCAGATATGACCGCCGCTGCGGCAGAGACGGTCCTGAGCGAAGAGGACGCATCGGCATGCGCGGCGGAAGCTGCGCCGCTTGCCGAAACGACGACGCCCGAACAGAGTTCGGACGAAGCTGACTCCACCGGATCAAAGGCGATCGCGGCGGGCATTGCGATCGGTCTCGCCGCGGCAGCGGGCGCGATCGGCATGGGCATTGCCATTGCAAAAACGTCGGAAGCGATCGCTCGCCAGCCTGAGGCGGAAGGGAAGATCCGTTCCACCCTCATGCTCGGCCTCGTGTTTATCGAGACGGCGATCATCTATGCTCTTATTGTCGCCATTCTCGTTATATTCGTCCTGTAAAGGGAGGCAGTCATGCCTTTGAATATCGATTGGCAGCAGATCCTGCTCCACCTTCTCAATTTTGTTATCCTGTTCACAGGGCTGTGGTTCCTTCTCTACAAGCCCGTGCGTTCCTTTATGCAAAAAAGGAAGGAGCATTACGAGAAAATGGACGCCGACGCCGAGAAGAAGTATGCGGAAGCGGAGGAAAAACGCGCCGTCTACGAGGAAAAACTCGCGCATGCAGAGGACGAGATCGCCGAGAAACGCCGTCTTGCCGAAAAGGAGACGGCGGAGTACGACGAGCGGAAGCGTCGGGAGACGGATGAGCTTGCAAAAAATATCGTAGCGGACGCCCGTCAGGACGCCGCCCGCATCAAGGCGCAAGCCACGAAGGAGGCGCGCGCCGAGATCGCCTCCATCGTGACGGACGCGGTGGAGAAGATCGTTCTGGAAGACACCGCGTCAGAAGCGTTCGATCAGTTCCTCGACGCCGTAGACGCACAGCCGGAGCCTGCCTCCGAGAAGCCTGCGTCCGAAGCGTTCGACGACTTTCTGAATGCGGCAGACGCGCAAGCGGAGAAGAAAGATGAATGAACCCATTCGCGCAAAACTGTATGCGGCTGAACTGCCCACAAAAGAGCAGGAAGCGCGGTTTCTTGCCTTTCTGAGAAAGAAGTACGGCGAGAACGTTTCGCTCGATTTTGAAAAAACAGACGCTTTCCCCGGCGGTTTCCGCCTTGAGGTGGGGGCGGAAGTATACGACTGGAGCGTGAACGGAAGGTTCCGCCAGCTTCGGGATATTCTCACCGAGGTCCCGAAAAAGAACGGCGACGTCATCCCGCTTCTGAGCGACGCCGTACAGGCATGGGCGCCGAAGGCGGTCTCTGAAGAGCTTGGCACGGTCATTTCCGTGGGCGACGGCGTTGCAACGGTATCGGGGCTTGGGCGCGTATCGTACGGCGAGATCGTGGAGTTCTCTTCGGGCGTGCGCGGCATGGTGCAGGACCTCAAACGCGACAGTGTGGGCTGTATCCTTTTCGGGGACGACGAGCTTGTCTCGGAAGGCGGCGCGGTGCGCCGCACCATGAAGACGGCGGGCGTGCCCGTCGGCAAAAATTTTCTGGGGCGCGCGGTGAACGCGCTCGGCGCAGCGATCGACGGGAAAGGGGAGATCGGTGCGGACGGCTACCGTCCCATCGAGGTCTCTGCTCCCCGTATTATTGACCGCCAGCCCGTCAACCGTCCGCTCGAAACGGGGCTGATCGCCATAGACAGCATGTTTCCCATCGGGCGCGGACAGCGTGAACTCATCATCGGCGACCGCCAGACGGGAAAGACGGCGATCGCGCTCGATACCATTCTGAACCAGCGCGGGAAAGACGTCATCTGTATTTACGTCGCCATCGGGCAGAAGGCCAGCTCCGTCGCGCAGCTCATGGAGGTGCTCCGCAGCCGCGGCGCACTCGACTATTGCATTATCGTCAGCGCTTCGGCGGGAGAATCCGCGTCCATGCAGTATATTGCGCCCTATGCGGGCTGTGCAATGGGCGAGTACTTTATGGAGATGGGCAAAGATGTGCTCATCGTCTACGACGACCTCTCCAAACATGCGGTGGCGTACCGCACGCTGAGTCTGCTTCTTGGCAGATCGCCCGGCCGCGAGGCATATCCCGGCGACGTCTTTTATCTGCATTCCCGTCTTCTGGAGCGGGCGGCGCATCTTTCGGATGAGCGCGGCGGCGGTTCGATGACGGCGCTTCCCATCGTCGAAACGCAGAGCGGCGACGTCTCCGCCTATATCCCGACCAACATTATCTCCATCACGGACGGTCAGATCTTTTTGGAGAGCTCGCTCTTCTTTGCAGGGCAGCGCCCCGCCGTCAACGTGGGGCTTTCCGTCTCGCGTGTGGGCGGCGACGCGCAGACCAAGGCGATGAAATCCGCTTCGGGCGCCATCCGCCTCGATCTGGCACAGTTCCGCGAAATGGAGGTCTTTACGCAGTTCTCCTCCGATCTCGACGAGACGACGCAGCGGCAGCTGCGCTATGGACAGGGGCTTATGCGCCTTCTCCGCCAGCAGCAGTATCATCCCATGCAGCTCCATGAGCAGGTCATCCTGCTCGTTGCGGCGCTGCACCATGTGATGCAGGACGTCCCGCTCGAGAAGATCGCGCACTTCCGCAGCGAACTGCTCTCCTATTTCGAGGTGCATGCGCAGGAACTTTGCAGAAGCATCGAACAGACGGGGAAGATGTCTGCGGAGGACCGCGAAGCCATCTGTTCGCTTGCCGAAGAGTTCCTTGAGGCGTGGCAGCGGGAGGGGGAAAGCGCGTAATGTCCGGCGTGAAAGAGATCAAAGCGCACATCGCAAGCGTACAGGATACGCAGAAGATCACGGAGGCGATGTATCTGATCGCTTCCGCCAAGATGCGCAAGGCGAAAGAAGGACTGGACAGAACGCGCCCCTATTTCAATGCGGTCCAGGCGGAGATCAAACGTATTTTCCGCACCGATGAGCGGGTCGAAAACCGCTATTTCTATCCGCTGGAAGGCAGGCTCCCCGACGAAGGCGCCGTCGGCTGCCTCGTCGTGACGGCAGATAAAGGCCTTGCAGGCGCTTACAATCAGAACGTCATCAAGGCGGCGAAGGAACTCATCGAAAAGAAGCGCGGCGAAAAGGAGCTTTTCGTCGTGGGGGAGTACGGGCGCCAATATTATAAGCGGCACAATATCCCCATTCAGAGGAGCTTTTTGTACACGGCGCAGAATCCCACGATGCAGCGCGCGCGGGAGATCGCCTCCGTCCTTCTGGACGCGTATAATTCGGGCAAACTCAAAAAGATCTATATCGTGTATACGGATATGAAGAACGGGCTGAAAAGCGAAGTCCGCGCGACGCGCCTTCTGCCCTTCCACCGTGCGCAGTTCTCCTCCGACCACAAGGAGGAACACGCCGAGTTCGGATTTGAGCCGTCCATCGGCGAAGTGCTCGACAACATCATCCCGAGCTATCTTTCCGGCTTTATTTACAGCGCCCTCGTCGATAGTTTCTGCTGCGAGCAGAACGCCCGCATGGAGGCGATGGACGCGGCGAGCCGGAATGCGCAAAAGCTCCTGGATGAACTTTCCCTGCAGCTCAATCACGTCCGTCAGGGCGCGATCACGCAGGAGATCACGGAGATTTCTTCGGGCGCGCAGGCGCAGCGGAGAAATGCCGGGGAGGGGACCATCACATGACTTCCAAAGGAACGATCGTACAGGTTTTAGGCTCGGTCGTAGACGTTGTATTCGAGGCGGGGCAGCTCCCGCATATCCATGACGAGATCACCGTAGAGGTCAATGGCAAAAAGCTCGTCATGGAGGTGGCGCGCCATGAGGGAAACAACACGGTGCGGTGCATCATGCTCTCGGGCAGCGAGGGGCTGAGCCGCGGGATGGAGGCGACCGCGCTCGGACACGGCATCGAAGTCCCCGTCGGGCAGCGCACGCTGGGGCGCATGTTCAACGTCCTCGGCGAACCCATCGACGGCGGCGAACCGCCCAGGGCGGAAGAGCGCTGGGGCATCCACCGCAAAGCGCCTGCCTTTGAAGATCAGTCTCCCGCCGTGCAGGTGCTTGAAACGGGCATCAAGGTCATCGACCTTCTGGAGCCGTACGCCAAGGGCGGCAAGATCGGCCTCTTCGGCGGCGCGGGCGTCGGGAAGACGGTGCTCATTCAGGAGCTTATCCACAACGTCGCCACCGAACACGGCGGCTACTCGATCTTTACGGGCGTCGGCGAACGTTCGCGCGAGGGGAACGATCTGTGGCGCGAAATGAACGAGAGCGGCGTCATCGATAAAACGGCGCTCGTCTTCGGGCAGATGAACGAGGCGCCCGGCGTGAGAATGCGCGTCGCACTCACGGGTCTTACGATGGCGGAGTATTTCCGCGACCGCGAAAACAAGGACGTGCTTCTCTTTATCGACAATATTTTCCGCTTTGTGCAGGCGGGCAGCGAGGTCTCCACGCTCCTCGGGCGCATGCCCTCGGCGGTCGGCTATCAGCCCACGCTCGCGCAGGAGATGGGCGCGCTCCAGGAGCGCATTGCCTCCACGCGCAGCGGTTCAGTCACCAGCGTGCAGGCGGTGTACGTCCCTGCTGACGATCTCACCGACCCCGCCCCCGCGACGACTTTCTCGCACCTCGACGCGACCACCGTTTTGAGCCGCAAGATCGCCGAGCAGGGCATCTATCCCGCCGTCGATCCGCTCGAATCCACGTCGCGCATCCTCGAAGAGGACGTCGTGGGAGAAGAGCACTACCGCATTGCCCGCAAAGTTCAGGAAATGCTGCAAAAATACAGCGAATTGCAGGATATTATTGCGATCCTCGGGCTTGACGAGCTGAGCGAGGCAGATCGTCTCACCGTCTACCGCGCCCGCAAGATCCAGCGCTTTCTATCGCAGCCCATGCACGTTGCGGAGAAATTTACGGGCGTGGCGGGCGTATATGTGCCTTTGAAAGAGACGCTCCGCGGATTTCAGGCGATCGTCGACGGCGCGGCAGACGATTTGCCCGAAGCGGCGTTCTTCAACGTGGGTACGCTCGACGACGTCTACGCGAAGGCCGAAAAGATCAAGGCAGGTGAACTGTAATGTTTCCGCTCCATGTGCTCGCCGCGGATAAGCCCTTTTACGAGGGGGCGTGCGAATCGCTTGTCGTCCCCACGCTGGACGGCGACTACGGCGTCCTTGCGGGGCATTGCAATACCATCCTCGCCATCGTCCCGGGAACGCTGACCTTCCGCACGCCGTCGGGAGAGACGCAGGTCGCCGCGGTCGCCGCGGGGATCATGAAGGTGGAAAACGGCGAAGCGCTCGTGCTCGTCGACTCCGCGCTTCGTCCCGAGGACATCGATACGGAGCGCCAGCGCCGCAAGGCGGACGAGGCGAAAGAAGCGCTTCTGCAGAAGCGCAGCATCGAAGAACATCACGCCGCGCAGGCACGCCTTGCCCGCGCGCTCGCACGGCTGAACGTCAAGCGGAAGTACGGAAGAAACTGACCGCGCCAAGCAGCCCGCGCAGGAGGCCTCCTGCGCGGGCTGCTTTTCGGAAAAAATTTTTTTGTACATCTTGAAATTGTCTACACCGTATGGTATAATCGTTTTAACGTGGGAGCCGCATTGCGGCGCGCCCCGAAAGGAGGAAGCAATGTTTTCTGTAAAGGCAGGAAGATTATATTTTTCACGTAGAGGGGAGATGGTGTGCGTCTATGCGCAGGGGAAGGACGGCATCCGCGTGCAGTCCACCATGAATGCCGCGTTCGACCCCGTCGACTGGGCGCTCACAGGGGCGGAGCAGGCGGTTCCCGTCGTCT
>CALVLR010000140.1 GCA_944340685.1 uncultured Clostridia bacterium
GCTCACGCGGCTTTCAGGTAGGTGTGAATGCGGGCGAACTATTATTGTAAGCCCCTAAGGTTCGCCCGCAGAGAGGGAGGCGCGGTCAGGCACAAAGTGCCGTGCCCGCAGCTTCCCTCTCAAATCACGGAATTTTGTCACGCCTTTGCGTGAGAAAATTCGTGAATTTAATATTTATCCGGCAGATCATTCAAAAAGAGCACGCAGTCTCCCGCGGCAAGCTCTGCCGCGAGCAGTTCCTGTGCCTTTTGCAGCGTGGGGACGATCGTGAGGTTCGCCTCGTCGCCGCCTGCCGCAAGATAACCGTTGCGTACGTCCAGAACAAGCGTTTCGCCGACGAGGATCACGCGGTCCAGCCCGACGAGCGCAGCGCCGAGCGCGCCGTTGACCTCCTCCTCAAGCTGCCCCAGTTCCACGATCCCGGGCGTGACGACGACCTTCTTCCCCTCCGCCAGGCGCAGCACCTCTACGGCGTTCTTTGCGCCCTCCGCATTGCAGTTGTAGGCGTCGTCTAAAATGACAACGCCGCCGCCCTCTTTCCGCTCCAGACGATGCGGCACGGGTTGGATCCTGGCGATCCCCGCGGCGATCTCCTGCAGATCCATGCCAAGAAGCGAGCAGAGCGCCGCCGCAAGCGCGACGTCCTCCGCCGCATGCCGCCCCAGAACGGGCACCTGCACGGAAATGCTTCCTTCGGGCAGGCGCAGCGTGAAGCGGGTCCCTTCCAAAGAAAGCACAACGTCCTCCGCGTCGAAATCCCGCCCCATGACGAGCGCGTTTCCCCTATCCATGTCCGCGCAGGAGCGCCCGAGAACGCATTTTTCCGCGGCGGCGGCGAGCACGCCCTTTTCCGCCTTGATTGCGTCAAGCGAGCCGAACGTTTCAACATGCTGGGCGCAAATGCCCGTCACAACGCCCACCGAGGGGCATACCATGTCGCAGAGTTCGGCGATGTCGCCCGTGCGGCGCGCGCCCATTTCGGCGAGGAACACCTCGCAGTCCGCACCCTGTTCGTTGACAGTGCGGGCAATGCCTGCGGGCGTGTTGTAAGAAGCGGGCGTGGCGATCACCTTATATTTCTCCGAAAGAATGACGGCGGCAAAATGCTTGACGGATGTCTTGCCGAAGCTCCCCGTGATCCCCACTTTGACGGCGGGACTCGCTGCGAGCGCCGCCTTGGCGCGGCGGATGAACCCCTTGGCGTGCGGCACCTCGTACGCCTTCATGATGAGGCCCGCGAGCGCAAGCACGGGCGCGCACAGCAGCGGGACAACGGCAAACGGCACAAAGCGGAGCAGGTACACCCAGTTCGTGTCCGCCGCCAACGAGATCGCCGTGAGCGCAAAGCCAAGCCCGATGCAGAGCGCGAACATGAGGATGAGATAGCACACCGTGAGGCGGATGGCGCGCGCCGTTGCCTTCAGGGGCACTTTGAGCGCGTGGCGGCTCTCCGCAGCATAGTACAGAATGCAGACGCCCACGAACGGGATCATGGAGATGAGGTTCGCCGTTGTATAGCCGAGGAAGGAAAAACACACGCTGAAAAGCGCCGTTAAAAGCGCAAGCGCCACCGCGTGCAGCGACGCCTTTTTGCGCTCGATATTGCGCCCGCGGTAGTACCATCTGAAAAATGCCCCGCCCGCATAGCCCTCCTGCTGTAAGATCGCCACAAGGCGCATCGAGCACATGACAAAGGCATATCCAGCGAGGATCCCCCCGAATATGATCGCAAGTACGGTCGATAAACTCATCGTAAAAACTCCTCTGCCGCCGCATTGAATGCGAGCGGGTTCTCAAGATGTGCGAAGTGGCCGCAGCCCTCCATGCAAAAAAACTGACTTCCCCTGACGAGGTCGTGATAGACGCGCACAGACTGCGGCGGCGTCGCCGTATCCTTTTCGCCCACGACGAAGAGCACGGGGCGGGCGATCCGCTTCGCGTCCTCCCTGAGATCCTCGTTGACGATCTTTTTATAGCTCTCCCGCATCAGGGGGGAGAGGGTGCGGTATTCCGCGCTGCCGAACGCTTTCTCCGCATAGCGCGGCGCGATTTTTTTGACGGCGCGGTATGCCTTGACACGGATATGATAGGAGAGCGTGCGCTTGGGAAGGATGCCCGCGCAGCCCGTCAGAACGGCGCGGTCGAATACGTCGCCGCGGGAGAGAAGTTTTACCGCCACCCTTCCGCCGAAGGAATGGGCGAGAACGTGCGGAAACGCAATGCCGAGTGCGGAAAGCGCCTCCTGCGTCCAGTCGGCATAGTCGGAGACCGACCACGCCGCAGGGATCGGCTCCGCTTCCCCGAACCCCGGGAAGTCGAGCGCCGTCACGCAGAAAAATCGGGAAAAATAACCGATCTGCGGGTAAAAACTCTCTTTGGAGGCGAGGTAGCCGTGCAGCAGCACCAGATCTTTCCCCTCGCCCTTTCGGATATAAGAGATCAACGAAGCTCCTTCATCATCACGATCGCATCTTCGCCGTCGGCATAGTACCGCACGCGGGCGTACAGCCCGCGGAAGCCGTGTTTGAGGTAGAGCATCATCGCAGGCGCATTGGAGACGCGCACTTCGAGAAACATCCGCCTGACGCCCCGCCGTTTCGCCTCTCCGATGAGATCTTCGAGGATCTTTCCGCCCCTTCCGCAGCGGCGGTACATCTCCGCCGTGGCGATCAGCTGCACCTCCGCTTCGTCCTCCACGACGCTCATGCCGCCGTACGCGGTGATGCTGCCGTTTTCTTCAAGCAGAGAGCCGAAAAAGTGCCCCGAAAGAAAAGATTCGGCAAGCATGCGCATATTCCACGGGTCGGAGAAGCACTCCGCCTCTAAGGCGGCGATGGCGCCGAGATCGGCGTACTGCCATGCCCTCCCGTTCATCGCTTTTCCTCCGCGGAGGATTTGCGCAGATACACCGCCTCCAAGGCGTGCGCGCCGCGCGCTTCCTCCGCCTTTGCATATGCCGCGGCAGCAAGCCCCGCGGCAATATCCGCCGTGTGAACCCCCGCAAAAAGCGGCTCCGCGGCGACGGGCGTATACCCCTCCGCGATCAGCACGTCTGCCTGTTCGCGCGAAAGGAATGCAGGCGGCACACAGATTTCCGTGCCCGCATAGCCGCAGGCATAGTAATTGCCGTGCCCTGCATCGACAAGGCAAATCTTCTTCCCGCTCTTATCAGCATATGCGAGGCAGTCGAAAGAAGTGAGCCCGAGCGCGGGTTTTCCCAGGGCGAGGCACAGCCCCTTGACGGTCGCTATCCCGATACGGATCCCCGTGAACGACCCGGGTCCCACCACGCAGGCAAAAAAATCGCAGTCCGCGGGAGTAAGGCGCGCCGTTCTCAAGGCTTCGTCGATCTCCCCCATGAGGAGAATGGAGTGCTTCATTGCGCAGTCCTCGCGGCGGAGCACCGTCTCGCGCGCACCGTCAAAGACGGCGGTATTCAGTTGTTTTCCGCTTGTATCGACGGCAAGAAATTTCACGTTACGATCTCCCGCGCAGTCTCGCTCACCTTTTTCACGGTGACTACCTTGCACCCATCCGGCAGAAGCCCTCTGATATTTTCGCTCCACTCCACGAGGCAGATCTTGCCCGCGTCGAAGTAGTCATAAAGCCCCAGTTCCATCGCCTGCCGCTCGTTTTCGATGCGGTAACAGTCGAAATGGAACATCGGTCCGTAGCTGTTTACGTAGGCATAGGTGGGGCTGAGGACGTCCTCTTTTACGCCAAGACCGCGCGCGATCCCCTGCGCCACGACCGTCTTGCCCGCGCCCATCTCCCCTTCGAGGAGCACCACGTCTCCCGCAGAGAGCGTCCCCGCATATTGTTCCGCCCAAGCACGCGTTTCCTCGGGCGAGTGAGAAAGAAAAACCGCCATATGCCATTATTATACAGCATACGGCGGTTTTTTGCAAGGATTTTTACAAAGTTATGCGCCAAGAAATGCTTCGAGCATATACCTGAGCACCGCAAAGAATACAAACAGGAGCACGACGATGGCGATCCCGACCACGATCATCGCCGTTTTCAGTCCGTTTGCGCGCGCAGACATCTGCCCCTTAGGAATAAGGCGGGCGTTGACGCGGTTGATCGCCCGCGAGATATGTTTATAGACGAAAATGGTAATGAGCGAAGCCACCAGGCAGCGGAGCGCATTGAAGGGCAGCACCGAGACCCACAGGTAGAACGTATAGAAATTTTCGACCGTGCAGGAAGGGAAGAGCGGCGTCATCATGCCGAGGATGGGATCCCAGCTCCCGCCGAACATCCACTCCACATAGAACGGTACGAGCAGAACGCGGTTGGCGACAATGGCGACCGCAATGGAGACGAGCGAGCCGACGATCATCCCCGCGAGCGCGCCCTTGAAGGTACGGTTCTTTTTATAAATGAGCCCCGCGGGCAGGCAGAAGGCGATGGTGATGATAATATCCGCAACGTCGCCCACGAACATCGTCGAAGTCGAGACGCACACGAGCTTGATGAGCACCATCATCACAACGATGATGCATCCCGATAACGGCCCCAGCGCAAAGGTGCCGATGAGCACGGGAACATCGGAAAACTTGAATTCGAGAAAGCTCGGGAACGCGAACGGGAGCGCAAAATTGAAGATATACAAAACCCCCGCGAGCGCCGAAAAGAGCGCTAAAACAGCGATCCGCGTCGATGAAAAATAGTGTTTGCCTGCCGTTGCCATAACAAAGACCTCTTGATGGAAATTTCGAGTATTCTTTGCCGTTTCCGCAAGCAAAAACGCGCCCTTAAACCCAAGGGGCGCGCAAGAAAGCCGCGTTATCTTTTCTCATCCGGACTATGACCGTCGGTACGGGAATCACACCCGTTCGGGGGCTTGCGCCCTTCGCAGACTTTACTGCCGGTGGAGACTTTCACTCCGCCCCAAAGAATATTCGATTGCTTCTATTATACGCGCCCCGCCGCGGGATGTCAACAGTTTGAAAGAACATTCTCCGCGCCCTGCATGCACAAGTGCGCAGTTGTACTTATTTACACTTCCATACCGCGAGCGCAAAAATCTCTCCGCTTGGAAATTTCAGTTCGATCTCGTCCCCTTTCTTGCGCACGACCGCAACGAAGTGATCTTTGAGGAGCACCTTGATCTCCTCCAACAAATTTTCTGCACTCAACTTGGCATCCAATCTCAAACAGCTGCGGCTGCAATATCGCTACACGCAGCAGTATGTGGCGTCGCAGATCGGGATCACCTGCCAATCATGCCAAGCCTTAGAGCGCTTTCATCTTTTCTCCTTTTTTACTTGACATTATAAAGTTGCAGACTGTATAATGGAGAAAAATAAAGTGGGAACGTTAAAGATGAGCGATGGACCTACGCAAGAAAAGCCCTATACTATGAGTGGGGTGTAACCGTTCCGACCTGAAAAACTTCACTAAGCTTGCCGAATTTTACGATGTTTCGCTCGATGAACTCATCCGATAAAGCCAAACGATACCGCGCCGCCCGCGAACGATCGTGACCACACCCCGCCTTTGAAGCGCATGATTCAAGGAGTCCCCCAAAGCATGAAAAACCACAGAAATCCACACGAAAAAACTCTCCTGATAAAATCGGATCCCGTTTTGCTTGCGCTTGGCGCGCTCTTCTCCCGCTGCGAGCATGTGGAGCGTGCGCTTCTTTTCGGCTCTCGTGCCCGCGGTGAC
>CALVLR010000141.1 GCA_944340685.1 uncultured Clostridia bacterium
ATACGGCGACGACTGGCAGGAGATCGCTGAAAAATACGCCTGTCACGCCAAGCCGTTCACGAAGGAGTCGCTTTTGTACCGCGAGATCTTTGAAAAGTACTATCCTGGGCAGGCGGAGATGATCGCAGGGTTCTGGATGCCCAACAAAGCGTGGGAAGGGTGCGACGTCGATGATCCCTCCGCCCGTGTGCTCTCCAACTACGGCGACAGCGGAAAATAACGATCTCTCGTTTTGCGCGCCCGCGGCAGTCTGCCGCGGGCGCGCCGTTTTCTGCAAACCGTACGGAACATTTGACTTTTTCCGCACGATGTACTATAATTTTTAAGAACGTTTTCCACAGACAGGAGATAAGATCATGCGCATCGACGAAATTTTATCGCGCAAGCGGACGCTCTCTTTCGAGGTGTTCCCGCCCAAGAAAAAAGAGGGGGAGCGGGAAAAGATCTTTGCCGTCATTGACGAACTCAAAGAACTTTCTCCCGATTTTATCTCCGTTACATACGGAGCGGGCGGCTCCAATTCCAAAAACGTGGTGGAGATCGCCGACTATATTCAGAACCGTGCGGGTCTCAATGCGCTTGCGCACATTACGGGCGGACCTTCGACCCCGCAGGACGTCGACGCCGTGGCTGCCGCGCTCAAAGAGAAGGGGATCGAGAACGTTTTGTGTCTGCGGGGCGATAAGCCGCAGGATTATTCCGAGGAATACTGTAAATATTTTGCGCATGCCACCGATCTTGCCGAATATCTTGCGCCGTACGGCTTCACGCTGGGGGCGGCATGTTATCCGGAGGGGCATATCGAGTGCGAAACGCTGTATGCCGACCTCGTAAACATGAAGAAAAAAGAGGAGTGCGGAGCGAAATTTTTTATCACACAGCTCTTTTACGATAATTCCTATTACTACCGCCTCGTGAACGAGGCGCGGCGCATCGGCATTACGGCGCCCATTATCCCGGGCATTATGCCGCTCGTCAATCCCAAAAATATTCACCGCATCAAGGAGATGTGCGGCAGCGCGATCCCGCTGGAATTCCGCAATATGATCGAGATCTACGCTTCCCGTCCTGCCGTGATGGAGGAGATCGGCTACAATTATGCCGTCTATCAGATCATCGACCTCATCGCAAAGGGCGCGCCCGGGATCCATTTGTATGTGATGAACAATCCCAAAACGGCGCGGGCGATCTGTTCCCGCCTTCAATCGGTGCTGCATGAACTCTTCTGAGCTGAAAAAGGCGGCGCTCTCCTATCTCGGGTTTTACGGCGAGCCGACAAAGGAGGCGCTCGCGCTCGTCGATGAGGGGCTTGGGGAAGCGCGCGCGCTTGCGCATTTCCGCGCCGTGGGTAAGGAATACTCTGCGCCGCTGCCCTTCCTCACGCGGGAGCCGTACGCCTCCTTTCTCGCGGGGTGTTCCTCCTATGCGCTCGTCGCCATGACGCTCGGCTCGGAGGCGGAGCGGCGCATCCGCGCGCTCTTTGTGCGCGATCCCGTGCGCGCCGTCGTGCTCGATGCGTGCGCCAGCGCGCTTGTCGAGGCAGAAGGCGACGCGTGGGAGGAGCGGTTCGGACCTGCGCGCACCTATCGTTTCTGTCCCGGTTACGGCGGGAGCGACGTCGGGGACGTGCGCTATATTTTCGAGGCGCTGCGCCCCGAGACGATCGGCATGCAGCTTCTTGAATCGGGGCTGATGGCGCCGCAGAAGTCGATGGCGGGGATCGTCGGCATCGGCAAGACAAAGAAAAAGACGTGCGGCGCCTGTATGCTGCGCGAGACATGTGCATTTTTGAAGGAGGGAACACGATGCTTCCGCTCGGAAAACAACTGATCCTCTTTGACGGCGGCTTCGGGAGCGAGCTCGAACGCCGCGGGCTGGGCGACGCCGTGCCCGAGGAGCTGAATCTTACGCACCCCACGCAGATCCGCGAGATACATCGCGCCTATGCCGTGGCAGGGGCGGACGTGATCACGACGAACTCCTTCGGACTCAACCGCATCAAATACAGGGGGGAATATCCTCTCGCAGAACTTGCCCGCGCCGCCGTGGAGAACGCGCGCGCGGCGGGAAAAGAGGTGTTCTTCGATGTCGGGCCGACAGGCGCTCTGCTTTGGCCCATCGGCACGCTCACCTTCGACGAGGCGTACGAGGCTTACGCCGAGATCGCGCGGCTCACCTCGGACATGGTGGGGGGATATATCGTCGAGACCTTCTCCGATCTCTATGAACTCAAGGCATGCGTGCTCGCGTTGAAGGAGCATTCGAATAAGCCCGTGTACGCGACGGTCACCTTTGATTCCACGGGGCGCACGCTCACCGGCTCCACACCCGAGATCGTGGCGGAGCTTCTGGAGGGACTGGGTGTGGACGCGCTCGGCGTCAACTGCTCGCTGGGGCCGAAGGAGCTCGCTCCCATCGTGGAGCGCCTGCTCGCCGCAACCGAGCTGCCGATCATGGTGCAGCCCAACCGCGGGCTGCCCAAAATCAAAGACGGCAAAACATATTACGACCTCTCCGCAGAGGAGTTCGTCGGGCAGATGGAGCGGTTCATCGATATGGGCGTCGCCGTCGTGGGCGGCTGCTGCGGCACGACGCCCGAATTTATCCGCCGCCTTGCGCCTTTTAAAGGGCGTCCCGTTCCTGTGCGCCGTGTGGAGAAGGGGACGATCGTCACGTCCGCCACGCAGTTTCTCACGATCGAGAACGTGAAGATCTGTGGCGAGCGGCTCAACCCCACGGGCAAGAAGCAGTTAAAAGAGGCGCTCCTTGCGGAGGACTACGGCTATCTCGCCGCCGAAGCGATGCGCCAGCAGGACGCGGGCGCCGACCTTCTCGACCTCAACGTCGGCATTCCTAAGATCGACGAGCCTTCCGTCATGAAGCGGGCGGTCGCTGCGGTGCAGGAGTACGTCGACCTGCCTATCCAGATCGATTCTTCCTCCGCGCAAGCGATCGAGGCCGGTGTGCGCTGCTACAACGGTATCCCGCTCATCAACAGCGTCAACGGCGAGGAGGAGGTGATGGCGCGCGTATTTCCCATTGCTAAAAAGTACGGCGCCGTCGTACTCGGGCTGACCATGGACAGCGGCGGCGTTCCGCGCACGGCGGAGGAGCGCTTCGCCATCGCAAAGCGCATTGTCGCGCGGGCGGAGGAATACGGCATTCCCCGCCGCAAAGTGATGATCGATACGCTCGTTTTGACGGCGTCCGCCGAGCAGCCGCTTGTTTTAGAGACGGTGAAGGCGCTTTCACTCGTGCGCACCCTCGGGGTGAAAACGGCGCTCGGCGTTTCAAACGTCTCCTTCGGGCTGCCCAACCGCCCGCTGCTCAACAAGACCTTCCTCACTATGGCAATGACGTGCGGTCTGAACATGCCCATTCTCAATCCGCTCGACGGGGAAATGACGGGCGCGGTGAAGGCGTTCGGCGTGCTTGCAGGCAGCGACGTCGGCGCGGAGAAATATATCGCGGCGTATCGTGATTTCGTCCCCGTGCCCGCGGCGGCCGCCGCGGCAAAGCGCGCGCCGCAGGAAGAGGGCGCGGAGAATTTGTACGATTGCGTGCGCCGCGGCGTAAAGCAGGGCGTGCGTGAGGCGGCGGAACGGGAGCTTTCCGCAATGCCTCCGCTCGAGGTCGTAAACAGCGTTCTCGTCAAAGCGCTCGAAGAGGTCGGCGCGCTCTACGAAAAGGGCACGCTCTTCCTGCCCCAGCTCATCGCCTCGGCGGAAGCCGCCAAAGAGGCGTTTGCCGTCGTGGGCGAGCACCTGCCGCAAAGCGCCGCTAAAAAGGGTACCGTGGTGCTCGCAACGGTGCGCGGGGACGTGCACGACATCGGCAAAAACATCGTCAAGGTCGTGGCGCAGTCGTACGGCTTCGAGGTCGTCGATCTCGGGAAGGATACCCCGAAGGAGAAGATCGTCGAGGCGGCGCTGCGCATAAAGCCGCTCGCCGTGGGGCTGTCCGCGCTCATGACGACGACGGTCGTCTCCATGGAGGAGACCATCCGCGCTCTGCGCGAGGCGGGATGCACGGCGAAAATTTTCGTGGGCGGCGCGGTGCTCACCGAGGAGATCGCCCGCGAGATCGGCGCCGACATCTACACGGCAAACGCGCTGGAATTTGTCAGGGCACTGGAGTCTTTGTGAGGGAATATGCGGCTTGTTCAGCTTAGCTTTGCACCTTTGGCGAGTACATCAGCATCTTCTCAAAATTCTTCATAGAAGAATTTTGAGAAAGAGGAGCGGCAGGCGTGCAAAGCGTAATGTTCGGCGAAAGCCAAACATTCGCAATATACGCCTTGCCGTGACGTGATGACGAAGTAATACC
>CALVLR010000142.1 GCA_944340685.1 uncultured Clostridia bacterium
CATAAGACCTTGCGATCAACATTCCTTACCGCGTGCAGCCTTCCATAGACGGCACCGAGAAAAGCGTTCGGCTCTGCTATAGCGGATTGCAGATACAGGGCACCGCTAACTCCCCACCTATCACAGCATGGTAAGAATACCATAAAGCCGCAAAAAAAGCAAGCAAAAAAGCGGTCAGAACTTTGCAGCCTTAAAAAAAGCGCGATCGCGGCTGTCTGTATCGGGCGGCGGAAGAGGCGGGGGAGAGAAAAGAATGTTCCGACGCGCTCTGCGCATTGTGCTGCAATTTTGCAAGTTCTTTTTCCAGACGAAGGACGGCGCGCGTATAATACGCACAGGCGACGGGCAGACTCACCGCGGCGGCGACGCCGAACAGAAGGAAGGGCGCGCCCCACCACTTTGCCGTCCCTGCTGCATAGACGAATATGAGCAGGGCGGTGAGAAGGCAGGCTGCGGAAGCTTTCACCAAAACGCGCCAGAGCGTGCCGTAGTGAAGTCCGGCTCTCCGCCTGCGGCAGTATGCAAGCCGGCGCTTTGTATTTTGGATCAGGCTGTCGTATTCGGGCATATCGGACTCCTTCTTTGTTCCATTATACTGCGGCGTTGTAAAAAAGTTCTCACGAAGTTGTAATGAGGTTGTAAAATTTTATTAAGAAGGCGGGAGTTTGGCAGAATCTCTTGTCAATTGAAAAAAAAGGTGATATAATCATTCGGATTTTGTCGGATGCTTTCTCGGAGGATATATGGACGTCTTTCGCTTCGGACTGAGATATTGGAAAAAGTTTATTCCGCTGTCTCTCCTGTCCAAGCTGTTCAGTCTCATCGCGATCGTCTGCGATCTGACGATCCCGCTTCTTTCGGCGGGGCTTTTGGATTATATCATCGCCTATGATCCCGCCGACCCGCCCGCTTCGGGGCTTCTGGATTTTCTGTATACGGGCAGCCTCGGTGCGCCCGGGAGCTGGGAGCTGTTCGGGAATCTCGCGCTGATTTTTGCGGGCGTTCTTATCACGCGTCTCGTCTTTTTGTATTGCAAGAACGTGACGTTCCAGTGGTGCGGCCTCAGAATGGAGTGCGTGCTCCGCGAACAGACGTATGCAAAACTTCTGGATCTTGACGGAGAGACCATCGCCCGCTACAATATGGGCGAACTTCTGACGACGATGAACCGCGATACGATCATCTTCAAGGAGATGTATTCGCGTATTTTCATGAATATCTTTGATTCCGTCGTCTCCATCATTCTTTCCATTGTCCTGCTTGCCACGCTCGATACATACCTGCTCATCATTCCGCTCGCGCTCACGCCCTTCATCGTGATCGCGCTCGTCAGCTATCTGAAAAGGGCGCGCAAGCTCTTTGCCTCTATCCGCGAAGGGTATTCCGCCATCAACCTCGACGTACAGGAGAACGTCGACGCCGTGCGCATCGTACGTTCGTTTGCGGCGGAGGACGAGGAGATCAGAAAATTTGACGAATGCAACGGCCGCGTGCGCGATCTGAGCTGCCGCGAGGTGCGCCTTACCGCCAAGTTCAATTCCATTTTTCTTGCCTTCCAGCAGATCGGATATGTGGGGACGGTCGTCATTGCGGTCCTGCTGGTATTGAGCGGAGACATTGCGCTCGGCGCGCTCACGGCGGCAACGACGTACGTCACCAAGATCATTTCACACATCACGCAGATCTCCCGCGCGTTCTTTATGATGCAGAATCAGCTTGTCTCGGGCGGGCGGCTCAGACATTTCCTTACAGAGGAGAGCGCCGTGCCGGACTGTCCGTCCGCGCTCGTCTGTTCCGCGCGTCCCCATATCGAATTCCGCGACGTCAGCTTCACGCTCGGCGAAAAACAGGTCTTGAAACATATCTCGCTCGATGTGCCCTACGGCAAGAAGGTGGGACTGATGGGCGGCACAGGCAGCGGAAAGTCCGCGCTTCTGAAAATGCTCTCGCGCATTTTCGACGCGACGGCGGGCGAGGTGACCATCGACGGGAAAGACGTCAGGGAGTATCCGCTCGAACAGGTGCGCGCGGCGTACTCCTATGTCTTTCAGGATGTGTTTCTCTTCTCCAACACGGTGGACGCGAATGTGGCGTTTGCGCACCCCGACTGCACCGAGGAAGATGTGTTCCGCGCGACCGACATCGCGCAGGCTTCCACCTTCATCAAAAAACTGCCCGACGGCTACGGGACCATCGTGGGAGAGCGCGGCGTAGGGCTCTCCGGCGGACAGAAGCAGCGCATCTCCATTGCGCGCGCTCTCATCAAGGGTTCCCCCGTGCTCATTCTCGACGACGCCTCTTCCGCGCTCGATATGGCGACGGAAAAGCGCGTGCTTGCCGCCATCAAGCGCCATTGTCCCGAGAACACGCTCTTCATCGCCACGCACCGCGTCTCCTCCGTCATGGACTGCGACGAGATCCTCTTCCTGCGCGACGGTGAGATCATCGAGCGCGGCACGGCGGAGGAACTTATCCGCCTTGGCGGCGCGTTCGCCGCGATCTGGAAGCTGCAGACGAGCGACGGTCAGCTCGACGATTCGTCTTACGGGGCGGGGGAGGAATGAGATGAAGCGCAATACCTATTACATGGACGAAGTGGTCACGGCGGAGAAGGTAGACGTCAAATATTTCAAGCGTCTGCTCGCCCGCATCGTGCCCTATAAAAAGTTATTTATTCTCGCGTTCCTGCTCCTGGCGTGTTCTTCGCTCGCGGCGCTTCTGCCGCCCTATATCATCCGCGCCATCGTCAACGACGTGATCCCGATGGAATCGGAGAGAGAACGTACGCTCACACTGTATATTGTCGCGCTCGGCGTTTTGGGCGTACTCACCGCGGTGCTTCCGTATTTCCACCAGCGCATCATGGGTACGCTCGGGCATAAGATCATCGCGGAAGTGCGGCGGGAGATCTTCCTGAAATTGCAGGAACTGCCCTTCGAGTACTACGATAACCGCCCCGCGGGCAAGATCTCCATCCGCGTGACGGAGTACGTCAACGAACTTGCCGACTTTTTTACCGACTATCTTTTAAGCCTCATCGTCAATATCCTCAAAATCGTGGCGGCGACCGTCTTCATGCTGTGCATCAGTCCCATTCTGACGGGCGTCATCTATGCGGCGGCGATCCCGCTCACGATCTCGGTATACTTCATCAAGCGCGCCGTGCGGCGGCTCTTCCGCAAACACCGCGCCAAGAACTCCAACCGCAACGCCTTTATCGTCGAGAGCATCATGGGCGAAAAGGTCATCAAGAGCAACAATCGCTCCGACTATAACCGCAGGGTCTATAAAGATCTGCAGGAGGACTCCGCCAGGACGTGGATGCAGATCGTGCGCCGCAACGAGCTGAATGCGCCCGTCTCCGAGCTGTGCTGGAACGCCGGCATTCTCGGCATTTACGCCGTTGCGCTTGCGCTCATCGGCGGCGGCGCGACCGCCATGGCGGGCACCGTCATCGCGTTTACGCTGTATACCTCCATCTGCTCGGAGCCGCTCCTGCAGTTTACGGCGATCCTGCAGCAGCTCTCGCAGGTCTCCGCGAACCTCGAACGCATTTACGAGACGGTGGATACGCCCGTCACCATTCACGACGCGGAAAATGCCGTCGAGCTGAAAGATGTGCGCGGGCAGGTGGACTTCAACGACGTGACCTTTGGCTATGAGCCGGGCGTGACCGTTCTGGAACACTTCGATCTGCACGTCTCCCCGGGCGAAAAAATCGCGCTCGTCGGACCTACGGGCGCAGGCAAGACCACGGTCATCAGCCTTCTTACGCGCTTCTACGATGTGAACGAAGGGAGTGTGACGGTAGACGGGCATGACGTGCGCTCGCTCACGCTGCATTCTCTGCGGAAGGAGATCGGCGTGCTCATGCAGGAGCCTTTCATCTTCAAGGGCAGCATTCTCGATAACATCCGCTACGGTACGCCCGAGGCGACGGACGAGGAATGCATTGCGGCGGCAAAGGCGATCTACTGCGACCGCGTGGCGGCGCGCTTCCCCGAAGGGTATCATGCACAGCTCGGCGAGCGCGGCGAGGGGCTTTCCTCAGGGGAAAAACAGCTCATTTCGTTTGCGCGAATCGTCCTCAAAAATCCGCGCATCGTCATTCTGGATGAGGCAACGAGCGCCATCGATTCGGAGACGGAGCTGCTCATCCAGGCGGCGCTTGACCGTATCCTCGAGGGGAAGACGTCCTTTATCGTGGCGCACCGCCTTTCCACCATCCGCAAGGCGGACCGTATCCTGTTCATTGCAGAGAAAGGCATTGCCGAACAGGGCTCGCACGAGGAACTCATGGCGCTTCGCGGCAGATATTTTGCACTCAATAACAGAAACTGATATCAGGGAGGAAGATCTATGGCAGAATGTACACACGACTGCTCCACCTGTTCGAGCAACTGCGGCTCGCGGGATAAGCAGTCCTTCATCAAGCCCCTGCACGAAGGGGCGAGCGTCAGAAAGGTCATTGCCGTGGCAAGCGGCAAGGGCGGCGTGGGCAAATCCCTTGTGACGTCGCTGCTCGCCGTGCGGGCAATGGCGCGCGGAAACCGCGTCGCCGTTCTCGACGCCGACATCACGGGGCCGTCCATCCCCAAGGCGTTCGGCGTGAGCCAGCGCGCCTATGGCGAGGAGGGGACCATCTACCCCGTCCGCACGAAAAGCGGCATGCAGATGATGTCGATGAACACGCTCTTAGAGCACGACGACGATCCCGTCGTGTGGCGCGGCACGCTCATCGCGGGCGCCGCGGTGCAGTTCTGGACGGATGTCCTGTGGGAGGACGTCGACATCATGTTCATCGATATGCCGCCTGGAACGGGCGACGTGCCGCTCTCGGTGTTCCAGAGCATTCCTTTAAGCGGCATCGTCATTGTCACCACGCCGCAGGATCTCGTCGAGATGATCGTCAAAAAGGCGGTGAACATGGCGAAGATGATGAACGTGCCCGTTTTGGGGCTCGTCGAGAACATGAGCTACTTTGTCTGCCCCGACTGCGGCAGGAAGCACGAGATCTTCGGCGCGAGCAAGGCGGAGGCGCTCGCAAAGGAATACGGTATTCCGGCCGTCGCAAAAATGCCCATTGATCCCGCCGTTGCACATCTTGCCGACGAGGGACGCATCACCGAGGCGGATACCGACGCGCTTGCCGACGTCTTCCTGCAGATCGAACGCTCTCGCGAGATCGGCGATTATCAGGAAAAATAACAGTACGCAGCATAAGAAAGGCGCTCCCGAAGGAGCGCCTTTTTTGAGCGTTTCAGGATTGTTCTTACGGAAGGATATGATTTTCTGACAGTATGGATCAGCACGCCGTATTATCTTGCTTTTCACACGCGGATATGATAAAATATATCCCGTTCAATCCTTTGAGCGGGAGATCTTAAAATGCAACTCAAAGAAAAACTCCGGCTGTTTCGGGTGATCTATCACCTTACGCAGAATCAGGTTGCGGCGCTCTGCGGCGTAACGCGGCAGACAGTTACGAAATGGGAGACGGGCCGTGCAGTCCCGAGGCAGGATCCCATCGATCGTCTCTGCGAATGCGTTCATGTCAGCGCAGAGGAATTTATGGAAAGTGCCGAAGAATACCTCAGGCGTGCCGATGACGATCGTGCATTGCAGGAATATCTGGCTGCGGTTGCCGGCGGCGCACTGCAGCACGGCGATACGGACGGCGGCGCATTGCAGTATGGCGGTACAGACAACGCCATATTGCAGAGCGGGATCCATAAGATGACCGCGGCAGCAGCCAGCAGGAACGAGAGCACGTTTCCCAATGTGCGCCGCATGCGCTTCAGGAGCATGAGCGCCTCTTCTGCCGACGCGTCAGGCGCTGACGCAACC
>CALVLR010000143.1 GCA_944340685.1 uncultured Clostridia bacterium
ATGATGAAAAAGCCAGCAGAACCCGAATGCGGCGGGCGGCAGGACTGCGACGAGCGCAATGAGCAGCCCGAGGAGGAGACGTTCCGTTCCGCGGCATGCCATGAATTTCTTATTCTTTTTGTTCATAGAAAGCTCCATACATCAAAAGCGCGCGCAAAGCAACTGCCGCTCTGCGCGCGCCGACGTATTTCTCAATACAATTACAGCCTTGCAACACCCGTTCTTCTCGCCGCTGCCTTGACCGCCTCGGCGACCGCGTCTTTGACGTGAGGATTGAAGGAATCGGGAATGATGTAATCGGGCGTGAGTTCGCTCTCGGGAATGACGGAAGCGATCGCCTCCGCAGCCGCGATCTTCATCTCATCGTTGATGTCGCTTGCGCGTACATCGAGCGCGCCGCGGAAGATGCCGGGGAACGCAAGCACGTTGTTGATCTGGTTGGGGAAGTCGCTCCTGCCCGTACCCATGATGCGCACGCCGGCAGCTTTCGCCTCGTCGGGCATGATTTCTGGGACGGGGTTTGCCATGGCGAAGATGATGGGATCGGGCGCCATGGTCCTGACCATCTCTGCGGTAAGGCTTCCGGGTGCGGAGACGCCGATGAACACGTCCGCGCCGACGATGACGTCTTTCAGGGAGCCTGCTTTCTTTTCGAGGTTGGAGATCTTCGCCATCTCTGCCTTGATGTCGTTCAAGCCCTCTCTGCCCTCATAGATCGCGCCCTTTCTGTCGCACAGGATGACCTTTTTCAGCCCTCTGCTCATGAGAAGCTTGGTGATGGCGATGCCCGCTGCGCCCGAGCCGTTGACGACGACGGAGAGATCCTCCATCTTCTTGCCGACAAGCTTCAATGCGTTGATCATGGCCGCCAGCGTGACGACGGCGGTGCCGTGCTGGTCGTCATGGAAGATCGGAATATCGCACACCTCTTTCAGGCGCTTCTCGATCTCGAAGCAACGGGGCGCGGAGATGTCCTCCAGATTAATGCCGCCGAAGCTCCCCGCGAGCAGGCGCACGGTATTCACGATGTCGTCCACGCTCTTGGAGCGGACGCAGAGCGGGAAGGCGTCTACGTCGCCGAACGTCTTGAAGAGCGCGCACTTGCCCTCCATGACGGGCATGCCCGCCTCGGGGCCGATGTCGCCGAGTCCTAAGACCGCCGTGCCGTCCGTGACGACGGCGACGAGATTTGCGCGGCGGGTATAGACGTAGGAAAGATCGACGTCCTTGGAAATTTCAAGGCAGGGTTCGGCAACGCCGGGAGTATATGCTACGGCAAGCTCTTCACGGTTGGTGATGGGCGCGCGGGTAACGACCTCGATCTTGCCCTGCCATTCTCTGTGTTTGTCAAGTGCGTATTGCTTATTCATAAAAGTTACTCCTTATGTGAAAGAATATTGTTTTCAGATGTTGAGGGAATCCATGAACGAGCGGATCTGCGAAGCAGAGCTGCGGAGATTGACGAGTTCATCCTCCGTAAAGTCATATGGCAGATAGCCGCGCACGCCCGCAGCGTCGACAAAGGACGGTACGCTGATCGCCACGTCGCTGATGCCGTAGTAATCGTTGAGGACGGACGTCACGGAGAAAATGCTTCCCCGATTCTTGATGACGGTACCCGTAAGCTCTGCAACGATCGCAGCGATGGCGTAGTTGGTCACGCCCTTGCGCTTGATGACCTGCGCGCCCGACGAAACGGTATCTTTGACGATCTCTTCCTTATCGAGCACGATGCCGCGCTTTGTGCAGAAGGAATCCAGCCGCATACCTGAAACGTGCACGGAACTCCAGACCGCGAACTGGCTCTCGCCGTGTTCGCCCGCCGTAAAGCCGTGGATGTTGCGGATGTCCGCATTCGTGCGGGTACTGAGAAGATAGCGGAAGCGCGCACTGTCGAGCACGGTACCCGTACCGAATACGCGGCCGTGCGGCAGCCCGCTCTCTTTCTGAATGACATAGGTGATGACGTCTACGGGATTGGAAACTACCATGACCGCGCCGTCCTTCCAGTACTTTTGCAGATTATCGACAACGTCGCGCGCAATGGCGATATTTTTCGCCGCTAAGTCGAGGCGGGTCTCGCCGGGTTTTCTGCCCACGCCCGCCGTCACAATGACGAGGTCGCTGTCGGGCAGGTCCTGCGCATAGGAGCCGGCGTGAATGTCCATCGACCCCATCGTGATCAGCCCGTGGCTGATGTCCATTGCCTCGCCCTCCGCTTTATCGCGGTTGACGTCGATAATGGCGATCTCTGCGGCGAGCCGCTGGGTTGCGATGGAGAAGGCGCACGCCGAACCGACGGCGCCCGCTCCGATAATGGTTACTTTGGTAGGTTTTCTTTCCATACTTTCCCTTCTTTTTTGAAAAAATTTCCGATAAATCCCATTTAATATTATAGCACAAATTCCGTCCGGTAGACAAGGGGTTTTTGAAAACATTTCTGATATTTTTATTCCTCATTGACTTTCCCTTTCTGCGGGCGTATTAAACAAAAAAACGTGAGGAGTACGTTATGAGCAGTTTCAAAGACTTACGCATTGTAGACAACTTTTACCAGACGTCCGCCTTCTTTCCCATGCCCACCGTGCTCGTGGGCACGCTCGACGGGCACGGACAGACCAACCTCGGCTCTTATTCGCTGTGCTTCCCCTATTACATTGCAGGGAAAGAGCGGTACGCCATGCTCCTCGAATGCCGCAACAGCTCGAACACTGCCCAGCACATTCTGGCGGGAAGCAAAGTAAAGTAAAACGCCGCTGCCCTAAGCGCCCCGCACGGACCGTGCGGGGCGCATGTTTTATTGCTGTTTTTCCTGCCGGTCTTCCTGCGGCGCTTCGGCACGATCTGCGGGCGGGAGCGGCACCTGTGCGGAAGTAAATCCCCTGCCGCGCACTTCCGAGACGGAAGATACGGTAAAAAATGCCTCCGGATCCATCCTCTGCACTACGTTTTTCAGCCGCACGACCTCGCGCTGCGAGACGACCGTCATGACCATGCGGCAGTCTTCGCGCAGATAACCCGTCTCGCCGTACAGAATGGTCGCGCCGCGGTTCAGCTCGTGCAAAATCGTCCTGCGGATACGTTCGTATTCCCTGCTGACGATGAGCACCTGCGCGCGGCGGGAGCCGATGGGCGACACGATCTCAAACGCGACCGAGCATAATATCGTGATGACGATCCCGTATAAGACTGCGTCGAGCGGCGCGGCAACGAGCTGGACAAGCACGATCACGCCGTCGATCGCCCACAGCGAAAGCGATATAGGGATCCCGAAATATTTTTGCAGGATAAGCGGAGGAATGTCCGTTCCGCCCGTACTGGCGCCCACGCGCACGACCAATCCCAGCCCCGCGCCGAACAGAAGCGCTCCGAAAACGACGGCAAGCATGGGATCGTCTGCGGCGACCGCGTGCCCCGCCTGCTCCATATACAGCCCGTTCAGCCAGGTAAACAGGCTGAGAAACAACGGATAAAGAAGCGTGCCCGCAAGCGTGGCGAGCGCAAACTTTTTTCCGAGCAGAAATGCGCCGAGAAGAAAGAGCGCAATGTTGGCAACATAGACGGTACATTCCACGACCCATTCATAGCCTTCCCCCACAAGATTTCTTACAAGGATCCCAAGTCCCGTAACGCCGCCCATCACAAAATCGTTAGGGACGATAAAGAACGCGCTTGCCGCAGCGGCACACGCGTTCCCCGCGCCCACAAGGAGAAGATAGACGATCATCCGATATACCTGCGCCCTGGTCAGTTTTTCAAACTTCATTCCCAAAGCCTCCGCATTCTGCAAATAACAGCGCTACATTATAGCATTTTTACCAGGGAAATTCAAGCAGTCGGCGGGAAGATGTTTTCATAACATTGCACGGGCACGCTTCCCGCATAGAACGGCATACTATGCAGTAAGGGCTTTGCCCGAAATTTTACTTTCAGAGGTCACATATGTGCAATTCGTGTAATTCCTGCAATTGTTGCGGTTGCAGTGCGCTCGCGCGCGCCCTCAACAACCTGTTTTCCGTTGCCAACAGCTGCGGCTGTAACTGTGGCTGCAACTGCGGCGGGAACGGAACGTCCCGCAGCGGCTTCGGCTCCTGCAATTCGCAAAACTGCTGCTGCTCGGACGCCTACTATGCCCGCCAGTACGCGCT
>CALVLR010000144.1 GCA_944340685.1 uncultured Clostridia bacterium
TTGCTCAGAAAGCCTTCCCCCAGGATCGTTTCGCCGCCTTGAGGCACACGCGCCGCACGGATCACGAGATCCATATTCAAACTTCCGACGATATAAATACGCATTTTTACACCCCAAACATAGTGAAGCGATTTATTAAAACGTTTTACTTGGCCTGATTATAGCATATCCTCTATTGCTTGTCAAGACTTTTACGAAAAAAATTTTAACGATCTGCGAAATTTTTTCTCGGTAAAATACTGTTTTTGTTACGGAGTTTCCGTTGCCCCGCAGAACAGACCGCGCAAAAAGCCCGTCAAACGACGGGCTTTTTGCGCGGCACAGTGGATGGATCGTATGAGGTTGCGAGTTCTCTCAAATTTTTCTTTTTATCCAACTGTTTATAGCAAAGGCGGCGGGACACTTCCCGCCGCCTTTGCCACCCTGCTACACGATGCAATGACGGTCATACATCTCCTTCCATCAGACCGTCCTTTGCGGCGCGGCCGTAGGACCGTGGATGACGAGGACGTCGACGCCGTTTGCACAGGGCACAAACTCTGCACGATCCGCGCATACAAGGCGAGGGCGGAAGGTATGCAGATCGAAGTGTCTGTGATAAATACAAATCAGTTCTCCTTTCGAAGAACGCACAAAGCTGTGATGCCCGACGCCGTTCGCAACCTCATTGCGGTGCAGGACGGGGTTATACGCCGCCTTGGCAAAGGGCCCGCGCGGAGAACGGGAGACGGCGCACCCGACGGCATAATCGGGACTGCGCGTATGGTTTGCCGAATAGGTGAGGTAGTATTTCCCGCCGTGTTTGAGGACGAATGGTCCCTCCGTCACGCGGCAGTCCCTGCACTCCCACTCCGCCTCGGCGCGAATCAGGAACGTCTCGTGCGCCTCATCCAACCTCTCCAGATCCCGATCGAGTTCGGCGACGTAGATCTCGTTCCCGTCGCGCAGACGGACATAATAGAGATAGACCGTTCCGTCGTCATCGCAGAAGAAGTGCCCGTCGATGGCGCGTTCCTCGCTCAGCCACTTCTTTTGCGTCTGAACGAAGGGTCCCGTCGGGCTTTCCGACACGGCGATCGCCAGATGCTCCTCCGCGGTGTAGACCATGTAAAACTTCCCGTCGTGCTCCATGACCTCGGGCGCCCAAAACCACTTTTTTCCGATTGCGTCCCCCGCACGCAGACAGAGACCGCAGTCCTCCCACGCGGAAAAATCCGCGGAGGAATAGACGCGGAATCCGTCCTCGGCATTGGTCGCGTACAGATAATATTTGTCCCCGTGCCGAAGGACGAAGGGATCCGCCCCCTCCAGCATGGGATTGCAGAACGTGCGGCTCATACGCTCCTCCATGCCGCTCAGCGGCGGTTGCGCTTTGCGATCTCTTCGAGCGGGACTTTGGGCGTCCTGTCCTCGTGCAAAAGCCCGTTGACCTCCTGCTGCACGTCGGTGAGCTGGGTGTAGCAGAAGCCGCTCAGACGGAGACGGTCGACCGCTCCGACGAGCGAAGAAAAGCGCTCCAAAAATTCCCCGTCGCCGCCGACGCCGTCGCCATACCCCCAACCCTTTTGTTCATCGCTTACATATGCCGTTCCGCCAAATTCGCTGATGATGACGGGCTGTCCGCGGTATGCGTACCCCTGTGCATAAGGAAGCGGCTGCGTATTCTCCGAACTGCCCTGCGTGATCTTCTGCATCGTCGCATATCTCGTGAACAGTTTTTCGCCGTCCTGCTCGTAGTCGTGCAGCGTCAGGATGTCGCTCATCGCGTGCTCCCAACCGTCGTTGGAAACAACGGGGCGCATCTGATCGAAACTCTTGGTGAGATAGTACAGCGCCGTAGCGAGGTCGCTCTGCACGCGGTTGACAAGAATGTTACGCACCCCCCAGCTCTCGTTGAAGATCACCCACGTCACAAGGCTGGGATGATTATAATTCGCACGCACGATCTCCATCCACTCTCTTGTGATCTGTTCGGAGCAATCGTCTGCAAACCAATGGTTGGACGGAAGTTCGCACCATACGGTGAACCCTAAAAGATCCGCATAATAGAAAAAGCGCTCGTCCTCCACCTTCTGATGCTTGCGCACGCCGTTGAACCCCATTTGCTTGGCGAGCGTGATGTCGCGCACGAGCGCCTCTTCGTCGGGAGGCGTGAGCCCGCTCTCGCGCCAATACCCCTGGTCGAGCGCCAGGCGCGCATAAAACGGACGACCGTTCAGCATGATCTTATCGCCCATGACCGAATAATCGCGCAGGGCGAAATAACTGCCGACGCGGTCCGTCTCCTTCCCGCTCTTCAGGACGCGAACGGTCAGATCGTAGAGCGACGGCTCTTCCACCGACCAAAGTGCGACCTGATAGGTGAGCTTCTCGCTCGGAAGCGGCAACGTAACGCTGCAATAGCGGTCGGATGCCGAGGCTGTGACTGTGTGCAGCAGTTCTCCGCCGAACGAGACCGCAAAAGAGACGCAAACGTCCTCCGCAGGACAGCTGACGGAAAAATCCAATTTGACGCTGTAATCGGTGAGGTCGGGCGTGATCTTGAGCGACTGCAAAAAGACGTCATCGACATATTCCAGCCAGACGCTCTTCCAGATCCCCGTCGTCTGCACATACCAGCAGCCGAAGTTCTCCTTTTGCCAGCGCTGCTTACCGCGCACCTGCGCGGGGTGCCCGCCGTCGTCGCAGCGAACGGTCAGGAGATTTTCCCCGGCGTGCAGATATTTTGTAATGTCCACAGAAAACCGCGAATATGCCCCGCAGTGCGTGCCCGCAGCCGTTCCGTTCACATAGACCGTTGCGGTATGGTCGGCGCCCTCTAAGTACAGGATCGTCCGCTTGCCCGCCTTAGGGGAGATCGTGCGGGAATACCACACCGTGCGGTGGACACCGGGGTCGCCTATGCCGCTCATCTCCGTTTCATAACTGTACGGAACGCAGATCTCACGCGGCAATTTCCCGCACAGCGCGTTCTCCTCTGTAACTTCCTCCCCGAATCCGAACTTCCAAATCCCGTTCAGATCGATCCATGCGTCGCGCACGAACTGCGGACGCGGATACCCTTTTTGAAAACACTTTACATGCTTCATGATCGTTCCCTATTTTGCCTGATATTTCAATGAATGTAGTGTGATCGCCCCCGAGCCGACATAGACGCCCAGTCTGCCGCCCAAAAAGGCAAACTCATCCTGAGCCGTAAAGACGACGGCGCCGTCGATGTCGACGGAGAGAGTATGACCTGCCGCGCGGATGACGAGCGTGTGCATACCGCTGCCGAGATCAATATCCCCCGTGCGCTTGATACCGAGCGCGCCGAAGTCCCCGTAGTCGTACCGGCTGAGCGTCACGATGCTCGTGCCGAGCTGGAGATAATAGCCGCGCCACGATTCGGCGGGCTGCGCGGAGTGGTATGAATAGTCAGAGGAGCGGATCATGAACCCGAGATCGGTCCCAATGGAGACCGCACATGAGAACGCGATCTCCGCCTCGAAATCGGTATGTCCCGTATTCTTCCAGACGATCACACCGCGCTCTCCGCTGACGGTGACCGAGCCGTCCGCCGCAGTCTGCGCCGCACCGTTGACGGTATCATAAGACGTGAGCGAGACAGCGCCCGTTTCCGAGCTTTCGGCCTCGAAGAAGGTGATCTCCGCTCGCCCGGAAATCACTTCCGCCTTCATCGTCTGCACACCGCCCGCCGCCTCGATCTCACCGAGCGGAACACGGACGCACCGATAGTCTTCCTCGGCGGAAGGGATCGTCGCACGAACCTCATTTTCACCGATCGTAATACAAATTTCTGCACCGTGCGAAGCCGCTGAGACTTCCGCGGAAAGGCTGTAAGTCCCATCCTCGGGGATGTCGACGGCATATTTTACCCAGTCGCCGCGTTCCAGCGCGACAGCATAGGCATCGCCGATGCGCACCGTGCTTTCGGGTTCCCCGACGCGAATACCGCCTTTCACGCGGCGGGCGTCGCGGATGGAAAATCCGCGCATCTCCCCCTTCAGGTAGCTCGTTGCGGGAAAGCGCGTGGGGAAGTTCTTGAGTGCTTCGAAATCGGACGTACCGAACACCTCGTTGGTATACGCCGTATAGCCGACCCCTTCCGACAAGGCATAGCCCGTCTTGCCTGCGGCAGCCTCTGCAGGATAGGAGATGACGCGCATCCCGTTCAGGTAGAGATAGCCGATGCCGTCGCCGTTCTCTATGCGGAGCGTAACGAGTTTCCCCTCCGTAAGAAAGACGTTCTGTTCGGCGATGACGTTCTCGTTCTTCCCTTCTCGGTGCAAAAGCCGCAGCGTCCCGCCGCTGTACTGCACGACATAGCTTTTTCCCGAAGAGGAGCCAAAGAACACCTCCTGCCGCGCGGAAGGAATAAAATTGTACTCCGCCGTAAAATAGTCCCCCGTTTCGCCGAACACGTATGCACCCGCCTCCTCCCGCAGAAGATCGGCATAGCCGCCGCGATCGGGCGCATCGGGCACGGCAACGCTCCTGTGTGTGACACCGTTTGCAGTGAGCAGGCTGCCGCAGGCGAAATATCTGTCAAGATTGTACCTGCGCGCAGGGCCTCTGCCGACCAGACTGTGATACGCCGTATAGACAGAATCGAGGTCGGGCCCGTTCACATTGCTCGAATGCCCAAGCCCGCGGTGCGCTTCGTCGGTGTCGATGATCGTCACATTGTCCACGGGCTGCACGAACGACGAGAGATCGTCAAGATCTTCGGCATACGAGTACGCGATCCTGTAGCCGTTTGAGAGGACGTGATTGCCCGCATAAGTGAGATAACTGAAATTTCCGCGGCGGAAGATGCCGGGACCCTCGATCCAATGATTGAGGTTGGCGTCCCCGAGCTGCGTGTCCTTCCCGAGGGTATCGGGGTTGATATCGGAGACGTCGGTGATCTCGGTATATTGCAGCCCCGCGGGCGTGACGGTATGCAGAAGGAAGAGCCTGCCGTCATCGGAGACATAGAACGACCCGTCGATCCCGCGGCCGATATTTCCGTAGTCAAGATCGGACGGGCTGCGCCCAGAAGAACTGATCAGCGTGAACCCCTGCGTCGGGCTTTCGGAACGGTAGATATAGTGTCCCTGCCCCGCCCGCGACTGGCACAGGTAGAAATAGCCGTCGTAATAGATGACTTCGGGCGCATAGGCGCCGTGCGACGTCTCGTCCGATTCGGGGACGGCGTACCCCATGTCCTTCCAATGGATGAGGTCGCTTGACTCAAAGACCTTGATCCCGCTGCAGGGATCGGAAGTGGAGGGATAGAGATAGTATTTTCCGTTGAAGCGCATGACGAAGGGATCGCCGATGCCGTACTGTCCTTCCGCGCCCGTTGCCGCGCTGGAACCCCACTGACCTTCGATCTCAATGGGATTTTCATACCGCTCGACTTCGGGCGGGATATATTCGATTTCTGTCTTTGCTCCCTCGGAGCACGATGATAAAATGATCGATGCAATAAATGCTGCTGCCACTATCAAAATGCTTTTTTTCATATTGCCTTGCCGCCCCTCTGATGTCAGGATGCGATATCCTGTAAAATAAGGTAGACGCGGGCTGCAGCCATGCCGCAGCCCGCGCTCGCCTTGACAATCA
>CALVLR010000145.1 GCA_944340685.1 uncultured Clostridia bacterium
CTCCTGGGGGCGCTCGGTGCATTCGGGAACGGGGACGGCGGCATGATCGACATCGGCGGTGCAAGTACGGAAGTCTTTGTGCGCCAAGCGGGTGCGGCGGCGCTTGCCGTCAGTCTGCCCGTGGGGGTCGTCCGTCTGAAAGATGCGTGCGGACAGGATCGTTCTGCGCTCGCCGAAGCGGTCACGGCGGCAGTCAGACCTCTTTCCGGACGGCGCGTTGATGTTCCCGTATATGCAGTAGGCGGGACTGCCTGTACGCTTGCCTGCCTCTCTCTGCGCACGCCCTATTCCCATGACGCGGTGCACGGCGCGAGGCTCTCCCGCACATGGGTCAGACAGGAAGCGGAGTATCTCTGCGCGCGCACGGTGGAAGAAAAAAAAGCGCTCGCCGGCATGGAGGAAAAGCGTGCCGACGTCATCGCGGGCGGCGCCGTTCTGCTTGCGGGTGTAATGGACGCGCTCGTGCTCGACGAAGTTATATTTTCCGATGAGGACAACCTTGAAGGTTATCTCCGTTACAGGGGGCTCATATGCTGAGGCACAGAGTGTATACCGCGCTCTCCGTTGTACTGCGCCTCCTGGCAGCGGCGGGGCTTGTTCTCATCATCTTCGTGGGCGGGGTGAGCGAGGCGTACGCGCATGCCGGAAATCTGCAGACGGCATATATCGTCGCCGTCGCCGTGGCGGCGCTTCTCATTCTTCTCTCCGCCGAAGTCGTCATCCACGAGCTCGGGCACGCAATCGCGGCGCTTTGCACGAATATGAAGGTCGTCTCCTTCCGCCTCGGTTGGCTGCGGATCGGGCGGGAAGGCGTTAAGCTGTGCCGCGCAAATGCAGCGGGAGAGACTGTCGTTGTGCCGCGCAGTCCGCGGTATGTGCGGGTGCGCTACTTTGCCGTAACGCTCGCGGGGCCGCTCTTCGAGCTGTTGTACGGCGCCGCGGTGCTTATACTCTATTGCATGCTCCCCATGTCGCCCGTGCTGCTCGTCTTTGTTCTGACGATGCCGTTTGCGCTTTGCGAAGGCGTTCTCGCGCTTCTGCCCGCGCAGCCCGATGCGGGAAGAACGGACGGCGCCGTGCTTCTCGGGCTTATCCGCATGGACGCGGAGACGGACGTTACGCTCCGCGTGCTCACCGCGCAGGCAATGCTGCGCAAGGGCAGTTATGCCGCGCTTCCCGAAGATCTGCTCTTCGGCGCGCCCATCGTGCGGGAGGACAGCCGTGCGTTTGCCGCGCTCACCTTCCTGCAATACAACTATCGGAAAGAGACGGGGGATCCGGATGCTGCTGCGCGCGCGCTCGCCCGCCTCGAAAGCATTGCAGATTTTCTCACCGAGGAAGAACGCGATTTTGTGCAAAAAGAAAAGAACCCCGCCTGAAGCGAAGTTCCGCCGTTGTTTGCGCCGCCGCGGCGGCATAAGTGCGTCAGATCGAAGTCAATCGGCAAGTCCGAGAAGATAGTCGGACGAAACGTTGAAGTAGCGTGCGATCTTAGCGATATTCGGAGCTGTCGGGTCACTTTTGTTTGTTTCCCAATAGCAGATGATTCCCAGACTTACGCTCAGATCCCGTGCTACCGTCGCTTGTGAGAGGCCTCGTTCTTTCCTGAGTTCCATGAGACGTTCTGCGAAAATTTTCATGGTTTTATTATACTCGCTTTGGCAAAGATTTGCAACAATTTCATGTGTTTTTTTGCGAGGCAGTTTTATTTACGGAACAGAGAGCAGAGAAGATGAAAAAAATACTGTTTGTTTGCCACGGCAATATCTGCCGTTCTACGATGGCGGAGAGCGTATTTACCGACATGGTAAACGGATGCGGGCTTTCCGAAAAATTTGAGATCTCGTCCGCCGCAACGCATGCCGATGAACTCGGCAGTCCCCCGCACTACGGTACGCGCGAAAAGCTCAGGGAACGCGGGATCCCGCTTGTTCCGCACCGCGCGCGGCTTTTAACGCGCGCCGACGGTGCGTATTATGATTATATCATCGGCATGGACGCCGAAAATCTGCGTCATATGCAGCGCATTTTGGGGGATTGCAGGGCGAAGATCTGCCTCCTCCTCGATTTTACGCCGCGTCCGCGCGCCATTGCCGATCCGTGGTATACGGGGAATTTTGATGAAACCTATCGCGATGTAGCGGAAGGCTGCAGCGCGCTTTTAAGCACGCTTTCGGAGGGACTATGAATCAGACGAAACTGACGGCGCTTCCCATGGGAAGCGTTGTAATGGAGGATGAATATCTCGCAAATGCGCTCTCCAAGGAGATCGCGTATCTGCTTTCGCTCGACGACGGACGGTTTCTCGCAGGCTTTTACGAGAACGCGGGGATGCGTACGCCGTTTGTCCGCTACGGCGGTTGGGAAAATACGCTGATCGCAGGGCATGCGGTGGGGCACTATCTCTCCGCGCTTGCGCAGGCGGTCTGCAATCGCGGCGTGGACGAAAATACGCGCGGGAAGCTGTTTGCCAAGCTCAGGCGCATGGTGGACGGGCTTTCGGAGTGTCAGCAGAATTCCAAGGGGAAACGGGGCTTCCTGTGGGCGGCTCCCGCAGCTTCGGCGGGGGATGCGGAAGCGCAGTTTGACAATGTCGAACGCGGAAAGACGAATATCAAAACGGAAGCATGGGTGCCGTGGGACACGATGCATAAACTGCTGGCAGGGCTGATTGACTGCTGTCGCCTTGCCGGCTATGCGCCGGCGCTCGACGTTGCGAAACGTCTCGGCGACTGGGTGAGCGAGCGCGTGCTTGCGTGGGACGAGACAATGCAGAAGCGCGTGCTCTCCGTCGAATACGGCGGCATGAACGATGTTATGTACGAGCTGTACGCGCTCACGAAAGAACCGAAATACGCCCGCGCCGCGCACATGTTCGACGAGGAGGAGCTCTTCGGCCTCATTCTGACGGAGGGGAAAAACGTCCTCAAAGACCGCCACGCAAACACGACGATCCCCAAGATCCTGGGTGCGCTCAAACGCTATCTGATCCTGCACGGTGAGTCGCTCGACGGCGAGATCGTGGATGCTTCCCGCTATCGCCGCGTGGCGGAAGTATTCTTCCGGATGGTCGTGGAGCGGCACACCTATGTGACGGGCGGAAATTCCGAGTGGGAGCACTTCGGCGCGGATTATATTCTCGACGCAGAGCGCACCAACTGCAACTGCGAGACGTGCAACGTCTACAATATGCTCAAACTTGCACGGCTGCTCTTCTGTGTGACGGGAGATGTGCGCTATACGGACTATTACGACAACGCCTTTACAAACTCCATACTCTCCTCGCAGAACCCCGAGACGGGCATGACGACGTATTTCCAGCCTATGGCAGGCGGATTTTTCAAGGTATTCTCCCGCCCGTACGATAAGTTCTGGTGCTGCACGGGAAGCGGCATGGAGAGCTTCACGAAGCTCGGCGACAGCGCCGTATATACCGACGGGACCGACTTTTATATCGAACAATACCTCTCCATGCGCGTCGGACACGGCAACGTGCACTTTGCTGTTGTATGCGATTTCCCGCTCTCGGACGAAGTTTGCATCACGGTCGAAGCGGCAGATGTGCCCTTTATCTTGTATCTCAGAAAGCCCGATTGGGCTGCGGGAGCGGCGGAGCTTTCGCTTGGCGGTGTGCCGGTCTCCGTTTCCGAAACGGGCGGGCACTGGGCGGTCAGAGTGCAGCAGGGGGATGTCCTGACTGTGCGCATTCCCGTTGCCGTCAGGCTCAGCGGGCTTCCCGACGCCACGGACACCTTTGCCTTTACCTACGGCGGCAAGGTGCTGTCTGCCGATCTCGGGAGCGAAGATATGCGCGAGACGGAGACGGGCGTCGAGGTGAATATTCCTGCGCGCCGCATCATGCGGTCCGAACGTATCTACTTTGAAGATGTCGCGGATGTTCTCGCAAATCCGGCGGCATACCTTCTCCGCGAAGGAGAAAGCTTTCGCCTGACGGGCGGCGACGTGACATACACGTTCGGGCTGCATTACCGCCGCTACCGCGAACGCTATGCTATTTACTTTAAACTGCGGGAGGGAACGCGGGAGGAGGAAGCGATCGCGCGGGAGCCGGTCGATACCGTGCAGCCGGGCTACGGACAGTACGAGACGGATGCGCTGCATGATCTCCGTGAACGCAATTCCGTATCCGTCACGTCGGACGGAACATGCCGGTACGCCGCGGAAAACGGATGGTTCGAGTATGATTTCCGCATCGATCCTGAGCAGAAGGTCGTTCTTTCCCTTGAATTTCGCCGCGCAGATAATTATAGGCCTTTGAAGATCTCCGTATGCGGGGAGGAGGTGTTCAGCGGATGGCTGATCGATACGATGAGCGCAGACGAAAACTACCGCCGCGAGTTTTGCGTCCCTGCGGGGATTGTTGAAGCGTATAAACGGAAAAAACGGGTCAACGGAGAAGACGTCTGGGTACTGCCCATTCGTTTTGCCGGACTGGAAGGGAATCCGAGCGTGCGCATCTGCGAATTTATTTATATTTATACGCGCGAACAGTAAATTTCCCCTTTACAGAACGGAAGAAATCGTGTATAATCAACAAAAGGAGAAAGACCATGAAAGAGATGAGAACGCACGAATCCCAGGAGATGTATCTCGAAACGATTTTGCTGCTGCGCATGCGAAAAGCAAATGTCCGTTCGGTGGATGTCGTGGAGGAGTTGGGCTATGCGAAGTCGAGCGTTTCCCGCGCCGTGAATCTTCTGCAGAAAAACGGACTCATCAACATTGACGAGAGCGGTGATATTACGCTTACGCCCGCAGGACAGAAAAAGGCGGAAGACGTCTACGCCAAACACCGCGTATTTACGGAGGCATTCATCAAAATGGGCGCCTCGCCCGAGGTCGCGGAGGAAGATGCCTGCCGCATCGAACACGTTGTCTCGGACGAACTGTTCGGAGTTATCAAAAAATATTTCTCCATTGAGAAGTAATGTGAGAAGTCACGCATGAAAAAACGCGCCTGTCGGCGCGTTTTTTATGATTTTGTCAGTGCATCGATGACTTCGAAGTAATTCTCGAATGTTTTTTTGCAGCATTGCGGGTCCTCGATCGTCACATTTCCGCTTTTTAGCCCGATGAGCGTAAACGCCATTGCAACGCGGTGGTCTTCGTAAGTCCTGATCGTCCCGCCGCGTACGGGCGCGGGGAAGATCTGCACCTCGTCGGCTGCTACAGAGACGGGAACGCCGAGCGCTGCCATATTTTCTTCGATTGCGCGGATGCGGTCGCATTCCTGATTGCGGATGTGTCCGATGCCGCGAATGCGGGTAGGGGTCGTGGCGAACGGGGCGAGTGCTGCAAGCGTGAGCGCCTGATCGGAGAAGTCGCGCATATCGGCGTCCCAGCCCGTGAAAGACGTGATGTTTCTTCCGTCGGCGAGCAGTCCTTCCGGAGTATCGCTGAATTTTACGCCTTTTTCTTCGAGCAGGCCGAGGAATTTGATGTCGCCCTGATCGGTGTTTCTGTGGATATGACCGACGCGTATCCGCGTGCCGAACAGGAGGGAAAGGGCATAAAAATAGCATGCGGCGGAGAGGTCGTTTTCCACTTCGAAACAAGCAGGGGACTTCATGGCGGGTGCAATGCGGAGCGTGCCGCCTTCGCGCGTCCAATCCGCTCCGAATGCGCGGATGAGCCTGAGCGTCATCTCAATATAGCTGCCTCGGGTGCGGCTGCCCCGCAGATGAAGCGTTATCGGACGGATAAATGCCGCCGCAAGAATCAGCCCGCTTGCATATTGCGTGGAAAGGTCGGTATCTACTGTGAATTCGTCGGCGATCATTCCGGTTGAGCGCATGCGGAAGGGAAAAGTTCCCCGTTCTCCGAGATATTCTATGTCCACACCCGCTTTTTCGAGTACGGAAAGAATTTCCATGGGACGTTTGCGCATCTGCGGGGATGCCGTGATCGTGTATGTTCCTCCCGCAAACGCGAGCGCCACGGTCAGGAAACGGGCGACCGTCCCTGCGGAGCGGACGTCAAGCGATGCCTCGCTTTGCGGAAATTTTCCGCCGCACCCGAAGACGCATATGCCGTCGGGGAGGCGCCGGATTTGTATGCCGAGCGCGTTAAGGCAACCGAGCATGGCGCGCGTATCTTCGGAGAGCGCGCCGCACAGCAGCCTGACGCTGCCCTTGGAGAGCGCGGCGGCAAGGAGCGCGCGGTTGAGGAGGCTCTTGGAGGCTGGGACCTGCGGCTCGATCAGGGCTCCTTTGCGGGGGAAAAACGGTTGGACTTCGTAAAATTGCATATTCAAATTATAATGTTTTGGGCTTGAAAAGTCAAGGGAAAGGGCAACTTTGCGCGAAAGCGTGCGCATTCTTCTTGAAAATCAGGTCCAAACATGGTATAATCGGTATGTGAATTACGATCATCTGAAAAATCCGGACTATACGCTGATTCGCAGCGATCGCAGAACACTGTCGCTTTCCGTGGACGGAGAGGGAAATGTCGTCGTCCGTGCGCCGCGGTCGGCGGGCGGTGCGGAAATCGAAGCATTTGTGGCGCGTCACAGGCGTTGGATCGCGCGCCGCGTCGCCGTGCTTGCGGCTGCAAAACCTGAATTTTCAGACGGGCAGACGCTCGCGCTGTACGGCAAGCCTTACCGCATCGCGGCGGGGCGCGCGCACTTCGGCGAAGGCGTGATATTTCTCCCGTCCGAAAATCGTGAAAGGGCGCTTGCTGCACTTTTAAAACAGCTTGCCCGCGCACATATGACTGCGCTTGCTGCGATGTATGCGGAACGCCATGGCTTTTCTTACGCGGGGATCCGTATTACTTCGGCGCGCGGGCGATGGGGTTCCTGCAATGCAAACGGCGCGCTTGCATTCTCCTTCCGTACAG
>CALVLR010000146.1 GCA_944340685.1 uncultured Clostridia bacterium
GGCGTTCTCCTTTGAAAACGTCTCCTTCGCCTATGCAAAGGGCGGCGCGCCCGCCCTGCACGGCGTCACCTTTTCCGCCGCGCGCGGCGAGGTTGTGGGGGTGCTGGGCGGCACGGGCTCGGGCAAGCCCACGCTCGTCAATCTCCTGCCCCGCTTCTATTCCGCAAGCCGCGGCGTGGTGCGCCTCGCGGGCGAGGACGTAAATACGCTCTCCGCCGGAGAGCTCCGCGCCCGCATCGGCGTGGTGCCGCAAAAGGCGGTGCTCTTCCGCGGGACCATCCGCTCCAATCTCCTGTGGGGGAAGGAGGACGCCACGGAGGAAGAACTGCAAAAGGCGGTGCGCATTGCGCAGGCGGCGGACGTTGTGCGCGCAAAAGGGGGGCTGGACGGCGAGATCGCGCAGGAGGGGCGCAACCTCTCGGGCGGGCAGCGCCAGCGGCTCACCATTGCCCGCGCGCTCGTCCGCGATCCCGAGCTGCTCATTCTCGACGACAGCTCCTCCGCGCTTGACTACGCCACGGACGCGGCGCTCCGCAGCGCGCTCAAAGAACTGGATTGTACGGTCATCGTCGTCTCGCAGCGCATTGCGTCGGTGCGGCACGCCGATAAGATCGTCGTTCTCGACGACGGCGGCGTGGCGGGGATCGGCACGCACGAGGAGCTCCTGCGCTCCTGCCGCGTGTACCGCGAGATCTACGCCTCGCAGGAGAAGGAGGCGGTATCATGACGCGCGCCGCAACTTTCCGCACCATTCTGCGCTATCTCAGACCCTACTTCCCGCTCGTCGCGCTCTCGCTCCTGTGCGCCCTCGTCAGTGCGCTCGCACAGCTTGTCGTGCCCTTTCTCGTGGGGAAGGCGATCGACTGCATCGTGGACGCGGGGCATATCGATTACGAGCGCATTTACAGGCTGTTTATCGTCATCGGCGCGTGCATCGCGGGCGCCTCGGCGGCGCAGTATGTGATGAACGTCATCAACAACCGCATCGTATACTGCACGCTGGCGCGGGTGCGGCAGGACGCCTTTTCCAAACTGCAGCGCCTGCCCTTCCGCTATCTCGACGCGCACGCCTACGGCGAGACGGGCGGCATCGTCCTCGCCGACGCCGAGCAGTTTGCCGACGGACTTCTGCTCGGCTTCACACAGCTGTTTACGGGCGTCGTCACCATTCTGGGCGTTCTGGTCATTCTCTTTGTGCTCCGCTGGGAGATCGCGCTCATCGTGCTCCTTGCCGCGCCCGTCTCTCTTCTGACGGCGCGGTTCATCTCCTCGCACACCTACAAGACGTTCCGGCAGCAGGCAGAAGTGCGCGCCGAGCAGACGGCGTTCATCGACGAAGCCATCGGCAACCTCAAAGTCGTCAAGGCATATTCGCATGAGGACGAGAACACGCTGGCGTTCCGCGAGCAGAACGAGCGCTATCGCCGCTGTTCGCTGCGCGCGGTGTTCTACTCCTCCACGACCAACCCGACCACCCGCTTTATCAATTCGCTCATCTATGCGGGCGTTGCGCTCACGGGCGCATTCCTCGTCATCTCCACGGCGGGAGCTTTCAGCGTGGGGCTTTTAACGAGCTGTCTTTCTTACGTCAATCAGTACACGAAGCCCTTCAACGAGATCACCGACGTGCTCGCCGAGTTCCAGAACGCGCTTGCCTGCGCGGGGCGGCTGTTTGCGCTCATCGCCGAAGAAGAGGAATCTTCCGACGAAGGGGCGGCGGACCTCGGGCACGCCGCGGGCGATGTCGCGCTCGAAAACGTCGCGTTCTCCTACAAGAAGGATGCGGAACTCATCAAGGACCTCTCCGTCCGCGTGCCGGCGGGGCACCGCATTGCCATCGTCGGGCCGACGGGCTGCGGCAAGACGACGCTCATCAACCTTCTGATGCGCTTTTACGATGTGGACGGCGGCTGCGTCTCGGTGGACGGGCGCGACGTGCGCACCGTCACGCGCGCGTCGCTCCGCCGCAACTACGGCATGGTCCTGCAGGAGACGTGGCTCAAACGCGCCACCGTGCGCGAAAATCTCACCATGGGCAATCCCGACTGCACCGAGGAAGAGATGATCGAGGCAGCGCAGGAGGCGCATGCCGACGGCTTTATCCGCCGTCTGCCGCAGGGGTACGATACCGTCATCGGCGCGGCGGGCACGCTCTCCGAGGGGCAGAAGCAGCTTCTGTGTATTGCGCGCGTCATGCTCTGCCGCCCGCCCATGCTTATTTTGGACGAGGCGACGAGCAACATCGATACGCGCACCGAGCGGCTCGTGCAGGACGCCTTCGCGCGGCTCATGGAGGGGAGAACGTGTTTCATTGTGGCGCACCGCCTCTCCACCATTCAGAATGCCGACCTCATCCTCGTGATGAACGCGGGGCGCATCGTCGAGCAGGGCACGCACGAGGAGCTGCTGAAAAAGGGCGGATTCTACGCAAAGCTCTACAACGCACAGTTTTAAAGCGGCTCTGAAACGCGGATACACAAATCAATCATATTTTTCACAGAATTTTCAAAAATATCTTGACATTTCCTTCCGTTCTGCTATAATAAAGATAATTATCTCATACGGAGGAACATATGAAAAAATTCAAGATTGCACTTGCAGTTCTCCTCACGCTCGTCATCGGGCTTGTCTGCCTGACGGCGTGCGGCAGCGTTACGGGTACCTACAAGTTCTCTTCCATGAAGATGGAATCGGGCGGGGTCAGCGTCGAGATCAAAGCGGGCGAAGAGTATATGGGCGTCACCATCAGCGAAGACGCGGTCACGCTCGAGCTGAAATCGGATGGCACATTCGTCATCTCCGGCTCGATGCTCGGCGAAACGCTCTCGCAGGAGGGAACGTGGGAACAGGATGAGGAAGACAGCTCGAAGCTGACGCTTACGGTCGATGGCGTTTCTCAGACGGCAACGATCGACGGCGGAACGCTGACGATGGGAATGGACGGCATGAGCATGTCGTTCTCCAAATAATCCGAAAAATACATAAAATAAAGAGAGGCGATCAAGCCTCTTTTTTTGTGGCAGAGGGGAGACGGGCGCGTTTCCTCTTTACATTTCCGGTCGGGTATGGTACAATGTGCGGCGTGAGAGAGAGAACAAAACATATCAAAAAACATGTGCGCTACGGGCTTCAGATCGTGCTTGTCGGCGCGCTCACGGGCACGTTTGCAGGCGTCGTCGTCACGCTGTACACCGTGCTCGCCGCCATGGCGGAAGAATTTTCGCGCGGGTACTATGCATTTTTCCGCACGCACCCTGCGTTCATTCCGCTGCTGTTTCTCGCGCTCTTTTTAGGCGCGGTCGTCATCGGCGGCACGCTGCGGGCGATCCCCATCATCCGCGGGAGCGGCATTCCGCAGACGGAAGGGGCGCTGCGCGGGCTCATGCGCTTCAAGTGGTACCGCGCGCTCACGGGCATGTTCGCGGCGAGCCTGTTTACCATTTTTATGGGGCTCTCTGCGGGATCGGAGGGTCCGAGCCTGATGATCGGCGGCGCCTGCGGTTACGGCACAAGCGATCTTTTGAGGCGAAACGCGCTCATCCGCCGCTATCAGATCACGGGCGGGGCGTGCGCGTGGCTTGTGGTCGCCTTCAACGCGCCGCTCACGGGCATGGTGTTCGCCTTTGAAGAGGGGCAGAAGCGCTTTACGCCCGAGGTCTTTATCTGCGCCTTTTCCTCCGTCGTCTTTGCAGTGTTGGTGCGTGGTCTCCTGCGCGCCGCCATGGGGCTGGAGACCGGCGCGTATCTTACGACCTTCTCCTTCGCCGCGGCAGATATGACGCAGCCGCTGTTCTACCTCTATGTGCTCTTGGGTTCGGTTTTGTGCGCCCTGGCGGGCGTTGGCTTTTACTTTCTCGTATTTGCGGCGAAAAAGCTCTTCGCGCGGCTTACTTTCTGGAAGGGCATGGGGAAAATGGCCGTTCCCTTCCTGCTCGCGGGCGCGGCGGGGCTTCTCACGGCGTATCTGATGGGCGGCGGGCACGAATTTATCTCCGCGCTCGGGAGCGGTTCGGCGGGGATAGAACGCATTTTTTCCTCACCCGTCTGGGCAACGGTCCTGATCGTTGTGATCGGAAAGCTCATCGTGACCGTCGTCAATATGGGGGCGGGCGTGCCGTGCGGTGCATTTATTCCCATGCTTGCCATCGGCGCAGGGCTGGGAGCGCTCATGAGCTGTCTCTGCGGTGCGATGGGTATGGACGCGGCGTATGCGGACGCGCTGATCGTCATCTGCATGGCGGCGTTTTTTACCGCCGTTGTGCGCGCGCCTATCACGGGCGCGGTCATTACGCTCGAACTTACATGGAATTTTGCATTTCTGCTTCCGGCGCTCATCGGCGTGGCAGTAGGGTATCTTGCGGGGGAGATCTTCCGCACCAAACCCATTTACGACCGCCTGCTCGACGATATGCTCTCCGAGAGCGCCGAATACAGCGCGCATGCCTTCGCCGCGCGGTTCCGCGTGAAGGCGGGAAGCGCCGCTGCGGGGCGCGCCGTGCGCGACGTCCTCTGGCCCGCCGATTCCCGTGTCACCCGCGTCGAGCGCGGAGCGGAACATTTCGTGCCGGACGGAAACAGCGTGCTGCTTGCGGGCGACGTTCTCACTATCGAGGGAGAGGAGCGTACGGAGGGGGAAACGTGCGAGGCGCTCGCCGAAACGGTCGGCGAAAAAGAGGGACCCTGATGATTGACGCATGCTTTCGGGCATGCGTTTTTTTATGTATAAAACATCTTCTTCCCGCCCACAATAAGCGTGTAAGGGAGGAACGGCATGGACTTTATCAAGACGCAGACCTATCACAATCTCGCGAGAGGATTCGCGGGAGAGTGTCAGGCGGGAATGCGGTACCAACTTACGGTAAAAGCGGCGATGAAGCAGGGCTACGAAGCGCTTGCAAACGTCGTCCGATCGATTGCAAAGAATGAAACGAATCATGCAAGGGTATTCTTTGAACAGATGCTCCTAAACGGCGGAAGTCAGGATGACGTGCATATCGACGCGCACTATCCTTTCCACGGGGGCACGCTTGAAGACAACCTGCGCTTTGCGCGTGACGACGAAGAATCGGAGGCAGAGAACATCTACCCTTCGTTTGCCAAGATCGCCCGCGAAGAGGGGTTTGGGCAAATCGCGCTCAAATTCGAACAGATCGCGAGGGTGGAGAGCCATCATCGGATCATCTTCAACTATCTGTTCGAGGCGTTCAAGGACGGCTCTCTCTATGCGGCGGAACGTCCGATGCTGTGGATCTGCGGCGAGTGCGGCTACATGCACACAAGTAAGGAAGCATGGAACGTATGTCCGCTGTGCGGCGCGTCTCAGGGCGAAGTGGAAGTGCATCTTCCCTTTACGAAAGACCATCTCTGATCGGGATGCGCGTATTTTGCGCGGCAGATCCCTTTCGGCAGGATGGCAGGAGGAATAAAACGTATGAAGAAGGCAAATGGCAAGGCGCAGGGCGCCGGCAAGCAGAACGTCAAGAATTCGCAGAACGGTCAGAACAATTCAAAGAACTGCTCTGGTAAGCAGAATCCCGAAAATTGTGACCGATAAAGCGCAAAAGCGCCTGAAAAGAGGCTCGGATATGACGTCACGGGAAGATTCGCTCGGAAGCTATACGGGCGTGAATTCAGACGATCCGTATGAAAAGCCCGTTCAGGACGCAGACGATCTGTAAATGAGAGTTTCTGCCCGTAAAAACGGGAAGGACTGCAACTGAAAACCGCCTCGCAGGCAATTGCCTGCGGGGTCGTTTTTCGTATGGCTCCCTTGCAGTATCCCTTGCCGGCCGGTAAGCCGCCCGCAAAAAAGAGGCGGACGAAAATACAGGCGCAGGTTGTAAAATCCGCAAAAAGGTGGTATACTGTAAGGGAAAAATACGAACCACGCCTTTGGCGGCATCTTTTTGGCATCTTTTTGCTCATCTTCCTTGCAATACCTCGGTATAGCTGCGTCATCTTCACAAAAATCTGGCACAAAAATCTTCTCGCCAAAGGTGCAA
>CALVLR010000147.1 GCA_944340685.1 uncultured Clostridia bacterium
AAAAGTAGCTCAATGCGAACTGCCAAACTTGTACCTTTATTCTACATAACATATTGTAACATAAATCACATTATATATCAAGAGGAGCGGGGGAATTTATATCTTGCCGTAAGCATAATAGGTCCATATAAAAAGCAGCGGTTGTTTTAACCGCTGCTATACCTGTACCGAATAGCTGTTATGTTTTTCACTTATGTTACCTGCCCCGTGGGACCCGTGGGACCGGTCACCCCTGTCGCGCCTGCCGTCCCCGTCGCACCTGTTGCGCCCGTGGGACCAGTCGGACCCGTCGGACCGGTGGGACCCGTGGGACCCGTCGCTCCGGTGGGACCGGTAGGTCCCGTCGGGCAACGTCCGCCTGAGCCGCCGGAAGCAGATGTTTCGGAAGCCGTCAGCCTCCAATAGTCAAAAAAGCCGCCGTCGCAAGGACTTCCGCAGAAAGTGTATCGTTTGTAGATCTCCATTTTTTCCTCCGATTGGCGCAGAAACACGCCTGTATCGGGACAATGCAAGGCAATGCCCCTACTTCATCATAGCTTTGTGAGGAAAAAAACGTGCTTGAAATGTGCAATTTTGCGCGATGTCCCGTTACAAAAGCCATTCTATTACACCGAGCCATGCTATTACCCCCGCTATTACACCCAAAAAACGTCATTTTTCATAAACACCTGCACAAACCTCTTGCTGTCTACTCCCACCGACGTCTGCTCGCGTGCCACTTTTGCACAGCTTTTATAAAAAGCAAAGAGCGTTCGTCTCCGAACGCTCCTGAATTTTATGAACCAACAAACGGCTCTTCCTTGTTCCTATCGCAATGATTATCGCCACTTTATGCTTATAATAAGTTTATCATTGCCTGTAAGACCGTAAGCAGCTTCCTCCGTGTCGCTTTGTTCGGCAGGACAAGAAAGCCGCCTCACATGCGCCTTAAAATTTCTGCCTTCTTGGCGTCGTATTCGCTCTGTGTGATCAGATCTGCGTCGAGCATTTTTTTCAGTTTGGAGAGCGCCTCAACGGGATCGTCCGCCGCAGCCTTTGTCTGACCGCCCGCAGCAGGCGCGCCGCCGAACATTTGCTGCGCCATACCGCCGAACGCGCCGCCGGCAGCCATCCCGAGCCCGAGTCCCGCGCCGATGGCGCCCGCCTCGCCGCCATTCGGATTGTTGGCAAGATCGCGCAGAATATCCGCCGATTGCTGCTTGCTCCAATCCTCTCCGAGGATTTCCATGGCGCCCTTATTGGCCTGTGCTCTGCGCAGCGTGGCGATGGCTTCCATGCCGATCTCATCATATTTTTTGCGAAGCTCGCTATCGTCGATGTCCATTGCCGAGACAACAAATTTCAGACAGCGCAGCCCGTAGCCGTCCAGAACCTCCTGCAAAAATGGTTGGATCTCCTCGGAAAATTCGTCGAGCCGCGCATCGATCCCGAGCAGCTCCGTTTCCGATTCGTTGAGCGCGCGCGTGATACATGACCGGATCTTGCTCTGAAACTCGTTGACGAAAAATTCTTCCAGATCTTTTTCGGAAGTTGAAGGGACGTTGTTGCCGACAATTTTTTCCAAAAACCTGGCGGGAGATTCCACCTTGACCCGATAAGCGCCGCGGCAGCGAAGCCTGGTTGCGATCCCGAGCAGTTTATCGCGCACCTGGATGGGTGAAGAAGTCCCCCACAGCATCTCTTTGGTCGTTGCCGTGCGGACAAAATAGACAACGCAGTTGAATATACTGATCCCGCCCGAAAAAGCATTGACCAGACGGCTGATAAAGGGATAATTTTTTGTGGAAAGTTTATATGTACCGTTATCGAACACCTGCTCGATCGTGCCTTTGTTTACAAAAATCGCCGTTTCGCCGGGCATGACAACGAGCGTGGAGTTGGTGTTGAAATCTTCCTCGGGCTGACGCCAGATGAGCAGACCCCCGGGGCCTGAATTTTTGATGACGTCTGTAAAGTGTTTCCGCCCGCCCACATAGGCGGATTCGTTCGGATTTTTCTTAAAAATTCCCATTTTTTCACTCCTTATCTGATTGGATCGACGCAACGATCTTTTCGACCGTAAAGCCGCTCTTTTCCATCTGCCGTTCGACGGTCGCATGCCCGACTACGCCGTTCTCGATCCCGTGGATCTGCAGATCGACTGCAATTTTTCTTTTCGCATAAAACGTCAGGACCGACGCGCCGAATCCGCCGCCCGTTACGTTTTCTTCGAGCGTGACGATCCGATGACGCCTGTATTTTAACAGCATTTCCTCATCGAGCGGCTTCACACAGCGGGCGCTGACGACCGCCACGCGTTTTTCGGACTGTGCGGCGACCGCGAGCGCGAGTTCCGCCATCCTGTTTCCCACTGCAAAGATGCAGACGTCCTCTCCGCCGCGCAGTTCCTCCCATTTGAGTTCGCGCGTAATGGGCTGCGTGCTCTTGCGGCTCAGACATTCCCCCGAAGGATAACGGATGGCGACGGGGCCAGAAAGTTCCGCCGAGATCCGCAGCATTTCTTCAACCTCCTCTGCCCCGTACGGAGCAAGCACGGTCATATTCGGCAGATTGATGAGATACGTCAGATCGTAAATTCCCTGGTGCGTCTTGCCGTCGCTGCCGACAAATCCCGCGCGGTCGACGCAGAACACGACGTGCAGATTTTGCAGGCAAATATCGTTGAGGATCTGGTCGAACGCCCTCTGCAAAAAAGTGGAATAAATGAAGACGATCGGTTCTCCGCCGCCCTTCGCCATACCGCCCGCAAGCGTTACGGCGAGATCCTCGGCGATCCCTACGTCGAGAACGTTTTCCGGATGACGCTTTGCAAACGCGGCAAGCCCCACGCCCGTCTTCATCCCCGCCGTGATCGCACACAGATCGGGATGTTCGGGAAGACAGCGCTCCAGAATATCGCCGACGCTGTCGGAATACGTATTGACGGCAAGCTGTAAATTTTTACCGATGCCGTGGTAGGTCGTGCTGTCGTGTTCCGCCAGCGAATAGCCCTTTCCCTTCGTCGTTCTGATGTGCAGAAGCGTCGGCTTCCCGCTCTCTTTGATGCGTTTGAGAATGCGGATAAGCCCCTTTAAATCGTGACCGTCGAATACGCCGACGTATTTCAGATCGAGCTTATCGACGATCGCATAATAGGAGAGCAGGCGCTTGAAAAAGGACTTTACCCTGCGCAGCCATCTGCCGAAGGCAAACCTTCCGATGGTCTTTGAAAAAAATTCGTTGACCTTGATATAAAATTTCTTGGTCGTAAATGCGGAAACCGCCTTATACAGACCGTTATTATTTTTGCTGATCGATTTCCCGTTATCGTTGAGGATGACGATAAACTTCTTGGGCTTTGTATCGCTTGCGCTGAGCGCTTCGAGGTTTTCCCCGTTGAACAGCGAGGCGTCGCCGACCAGATCGATCACATAATAATTTTCGCCGCGGCGGTCTCTTGCATAGGCAAGCCCTAAACTCGCGGCAAGCGAAGTTCCCGCATGCCCTGTGGAAAAAACATCATATTTGCTCTCTTCGGGATCGGGAAATCCGCTCAATCCGCCCTCTTTGCGGATAGAGCCGAACGCATCCTCGCGATCGGTCAGAAATTTATAGGCATACACCTGATGCCCGACATCGAAAACGATCTTATCGATATCGAAATCAAAGACATAGCAAAGCGCGACCGTCAGTTCGACAACGCCGAGATTGGACGCGAGGTGGCCGCCGTTTTTGTCGACGGTCCGTATGATCTGATCGCGTATTTCCGCGCAAAGCTCTTTCAGTTGTTTGTAATTCAGATCTTTTATATTGCGCATACGCCTTCCTTGCAGAGATCCTGCGCCGCCGCGAAACCGACGATCCCCTCTACTATGACGATCCCCTCTACTATGACGATCCCCTCTTCTATACAATATGCGGTAAAGAGAGCGATGCCATACCCGAAGACGCGATGTGCCAATGCGCCCGCGGGCGGCGGTTCGGGCGGACAAGTTCAGCCTCGTGAGCACAGCCAAGCGGCTTTTTCAAAGCCGAGCAGATGCGTCTCTCCGGCATATCCGTCGCGGCAAAGTTTTCTTTCGTAAAAAATTTTCAGGGCGGTAGCAATCTGCCACGCTGTACTACCGCCCGCTCATTCGCACATTTTTGATCCATGTGTTCTTTGCACATTTTAACAGATTTTGCCGGATCTGTCAAGACAGATCTTTCAACTTGAAAAAGGAAAAAATTTTCGTGCCGCCTATTCTGGACGGCACGAAAATCAATTAAGCTTTATTCTACTGTAACGCTTTCGTTTTCAGCTCCCCGAATAACTCTTAGAGATAAACGCGTATTCTACATAGTCTTCTGTCAGCCACTGCGCAAACGCATCCGCACTTACAGGGGCGCTGATTGGCTCAGCGGACCCTATCGGCCGACCATCTTCATCTTGCATGTACCTAACCCACGCCCCCTTGAACACAAATTCTACAGAGACGAGGCTGGTACAGCCTTGAAACACTCTTTCACCGATTATCGTAACGCTGTCGGGCAGAGTAATTGCTTTCAGCGAGGTGCAATCGCGGAACGCCTCCCAGGATATAGCTTCAAGCGTATTAGGCAATACCACCGTGGTGAGGTTTGTGCATCCGCTGAATGCACGCGGGCCGATTATTTCTACGCCCTCCGAGAGCGTTATCGATACGAGGTTTGTATTCCATGCAAAGACGGCGCCGATCTGCGTAACCGTATATCCACCCAATGTTGAGGGAACCGTAACATTGCTCTCCTTGCCGAAGTAGAACGCGATCCCGGCAGCGCCCGACGAGACAGAATACAGCATCAGATGTTCCTCGCTGAAAGCAGCGTTCGTCGTTACCGGATAGTCTCCGTCATTCTTCCAGTCCATGGGCCACGAATTTACCTGTGTGTCTGTCGCTCCGGTCGCAATGCCGATGCCGGTGCCGGCGTCGTCGCTGAGGGCGGGATTATTTTCGAATACTTTTGAGCCCATATCCGTCACGCTCGATGGAATGTATACCGTTTCGAGCAAGGTATAGTTTGCAAACGCACCGTCTGCGATCGTCGTTATCCCGTCGCTGATGGCGACGGCAATGATCTCGGCGTTATCCGCGAATACTTCCGAGCCGATGGCGACAACCGAATTACCGTCTATTTCGGAGGGTACTACAACAGTTGTTTCAGAGCCCTTATAGACGGTCAGAGTTGCTTCGTCTCCCTTTAATTGATACTCGAAGAGGTCGTTTGTAGTTACATAAATTGTGTTATATCCGAATATGACCTGTACGTTTGCGGGCAGAATGGGCGCATGATTGAACCATTCCTCCGCTTCAAGTTTTATCGTGGTAAGATTTTTAAGCCCGCTCAGATCGCCGCTTACCTCGACCCCTTCCGGTACGATCAGTTCGGTCATTCCGGAAAAATATTTTAAATTATCACCGTATACATAAGTTATCCCATCCGGGATCTCGAACGTTCCGGTTACTTCGAAATAATTTCCGTCTTCTCCTTTGAACATGACCTTATCGGCATGAGCGCCGTCGGCGAATCTCGCCAAATTATAGTTTTCAAACCATGCGCCAATGTCACCGTCTATATACAGTGTTCGCTCGGCGGCGATTTCGGTGAACACATCATCATCCAAGTAGTTTTCGAAATCGGCAGGCACGGTAATGCTTACAAGGTTTTCACAATCCGCGAAATATCCTCCGCTAAGATTTATATAGGAAGGAAGCGTTATCCCTGAAATATCCGTGCCGCTGAAATTGTCCCCGTAAAGGCTGCCCGTATCGAGGATTGTGACGTCTCCGGTCAGGTTATCAGGGATGTCGACAAGATTGGCCGCAGCGCCGTCGTACTTTTCATAGAGCACTCCGTTTACCGACATATAATCCGTATTTTCTCCGTCAACTATATATGCTTCGGACGCGCGGAGAGATGAACGAACCCGATCCAATTCAAACACTGCAGTTACCGTCTTGGGTATGGTGAGCGTCTTTATTCCATGTTCGGCATATGCAAGCAAGGCATTGGTAACGCTATATTGCGCACCTCCTATTTCAACCTTTTCCTGTATGACTGCATCGCCATCCTCGCCGCGGTATTCCACGGCTATGGCTTCGTTTTCATTTAAAACATAGAGCACGTCGTTTTGTATCGCATATTTGCTTTCGTCGATAAGATTGACAACCGGAATTCCTTTATAGCTGTCTTCATAATAAATTGTACTTTCTTCAGAAGGATCGGATACATATATCAATGCAAACGAACAATCGTCATAGTTCAGAATATCGTCATACCCACCGGATAAGGCGCCGGGAATCACAAGGATTCCCGTAGCGCCCTTAGGGACTGCAATGGGATCATAGCTACCAAAAGTCTCCCATGTGACTCCGCCGTCCGAAGAATACTCGCTCTCGGTTACGGTAAACAGAGCGCCGCTTATGACGACAAAATTTTTGTTGCTTTCATCAAGGGCAAATGCGGTTATTCCCTCCGCGTCGGTTTCGCACTCGATACGTTCAAGCGTTGCGGCAAGCTCCAATTCGCCTTTGTACAGCGCCGGAATGCCGAACAAAATAGTTTTGTCGGCATTATACAGCGCGCCGTTTAAGGAACTGTAATTTTGATTTCCTTCTTCAACGGATATGTATTCTGCATTCAAATCAAACGTCCCTACGCCAA
>CALVLR010000148.1 GCA_944340685.1 uncultured Clostridia bacterium
TGCGCGCGCTCAAAGCCGCCATGGAGGGCAGGGGCGTTCCCACCTACGTTTCGCTCGAAGAGCGCATGGGCTGCGGCATCGGTGCGTGCCTTGTCTGCGTCTGCGAAAAGACGGACGGCGCGCACGCCCGCGTCTGCAAGGACGGCCCCGTGTTCGAGATCTCAGACGTCGTTTTGTAAGAGACGCCGCGGAAGAAGGCGCCGCAAAGCGATTCCCGCGCGGCTTTGTCGCGCACGTTGACCGCGTGCAGGACCGTCTCCTCGCACTCAAATACGAATATGCCGCCAAGGGCGCGGCGACCAATTCATAAGGAGAAAGCATGGCTGATTTATCGGTAACCATCTGCGGGAAAACGCTGAAAAACCCCGTCATCACTGCATCGGGCACGTTCGGGTTCGGGCGTGAGTTCGACGAAATTTACGATATTTCCTGTCTGGGCGGCGTGTCCACCAAGGGGATCGCGCTCGTCCCGTGGGCGGGCAATCCCGTGCCCCGCATTGCCGAGAGCCGCGGCGTCATTTTAAACGCCGTCGGATTGCAGAACCCCGGCGTCGAGAAGTTTATTCGCGAAGATCTCGGCTGGCTCAAAGAAAAGACGTGCGTCATCGCCAACGTCGTCGGGCGGACGATCGAGGACTACGAGGGCGTGTGCGCGCGCCTCGACGGACTTGTCGACTTCCTCGAACTCAACATCTCCTGCCCCAACGTCAGGTGCGGCGGCATGGCGTTCGGCATCCGTCCCGAGGCGATCGAAGAGGTCACCGCCCGCGCCAAGGCAAAGTGCCCCGAAACGCCGCTCATCGTCAAGCTCTCGCCCAACGTCGAGAGTATTGCCGTAAATGCCAAGGCGGCGGAGCGCGGGGGCGCGGACTGCCTTTCCCTCGTAAATACCTTCACGGGCATGGCGATCGACATCGAGCGCCGCCGTCCCATTCTCGCCAACAACACGGGCGGGGTGTCGGGCGCGGGCATCAAGCCCATCGCCGTGCGCATGGTGTACGAGGCGGCGCACGCCGTCTCCATTCCCGTCATCGGCATGGGAGGGATCACCTGCGCGGAGGACGCCATCGAGTTCCTCATGGCGGGCGCAGTTGCGGTGCAGGTGGGCACGCAGAATTTCACTGATACCCGTGCCTGCCCCAGGATCATTGCCTCCCTCAACGAGTGGTGCGACCGCCACGGCGTGGAGAAGGTCTCGGAGCTGACGGGTTCGCTCGTCCTGAACTGAAAATCATATCGCAAGGAGAGAACTATGTTATCGTACAAACAGCGCTTTATCCAATTTATGGTGGAGAACGAGGTGCTCCTCTTCGGAGATTTCACTTTGAAGAGCGGCAGAAAGGCGCCCTACTTCATCAACGCAGGCAAGTACCGCACGGGCACGCAGATCGCCGCGCTCGGCGAGTACTACGCCGAGTGCTTTCTGGAGCACAAGGTAGACGCAAAAACGCTCATCGGCCCCGCATATAAGGGCATTCCGCTCGCCGTTGCGACCGCCATTGCCCTCGCCAAAAATCATGGGGTAGACGTCGGTTTCTGTTTCGACCGGAAAGAGGTCAAAGACCACGGTGAGGGGGGTATGTTCGTGGGACAGTCGCTCGCAAAGGGCGACAAGGTCGCCATCATCGAGGATGTAATGACCTCGGGCAAGGCGCTCCGCGAGGTGCTGCCCAAGATCAAGGCGGAGGCGGACGTCGAGGTCACGGCAATGATCATTTCCGTCGACCGCCAGGAGAAGGGCACGGGCGAAAAGTCCGCCGTGCAGGAGGCGTTCGACGAGTTCGGCGTCAGGGTGTATTCCATCGTCACGGTGGAGGACATCATCGAGGCGATCGAAGAAGGCGTCATTGCAGGAAAAGAGCACCTGGAGGCGATGCGGGCATACCGCGCGCAGTACGGGGTATAACATCGGAATCATAAACGAGGGGCGCCGCGCGGATACTCCGCGCGGCGCCCCTCGTTTATGCAATGGGTCATGCCTGCCGCTTTTCTTTGGCGGCAGGGAGCGCCGTATAGACGATGAACACGATCAGCGATATGGCGCAAAGTACGGTCATCACAATGGCGGGGGTAAAGCTTGCGGTAGCTTCTTGTGCATAGTAAGAGCCGTTCTCGTTGAGAAGCACCGAGATCTGCTGTCCGAGCAGCGCCGCGCACACCGTTGCAAGAACGGCGCACGCCGTCGCGGCAGCGGCGTATGCGAGCGTGCGTCCGCGCCTGAATTTACCGCTTTGCAGACTGTTCAGGCACGATGCAAGCGCCAATGCCGCAAATACGGTAAGGGCGGTCAGCGCAACAAATCCCACAATGGAGAACGCCATGATCTGACCGCATTCTGCGGATAAAATATCCGAATAATCTCCCTGCGAGCCGAGATCCATGCCGCCGGCAAACGAGAGCGCCTGCATGAAGCCGAGCGAGAGCGTCATACTGATGTCAAAATCTTCCATAGCGATCTGTGATAGTCCGCCCGATGCCAGCGATATGATCACGGAGAGAAAGATCGCGCCGGCTGCAGAAAAAATATAGCCGAGAACGGAGGACGCGTTTGCATTGCGTTTGCCGCGGCAGACTGCGGAGCAGACGACGGCGATCCCTACGCCGACGCCGCCTACGGCAATGCCCGCGACCGTCGTTGCGTTCATTGCGGTGCCGGCGCCGATACGGATCTCCGCGATGGAAGTAACGTAACTGACGGCGTCCACATAAATGGCGTTGACTGCCTGGAAAAGAACGGCGCACAGGACAAAGACCGCGTATGTCCATATGCCGAGGGCGGTCGCCGTTTTTTCCGTTGCGCCGGAGAGATTTCTCAGATAGCGCACGAGTGTGAATATGAAGAGCGCGGGCACGGCGACGATGGAGCATGCCGCCACAATGGTGCCGAAGACGGCAGGCACATACAGCGAAGTTTCCGCAAAGCCCGAATAGTTTTGGACCTGTGACAGAATTTCCTCAATATCCCGATAAGCGTCGCTGAAATAGTAGTAGAGATCGCATTCAAACTGGCGCATATCAAGTCCGCTCACCAGCTCGCTGAAGTCTCCGGTTACGGTCGTACGCATGCAGAATACAAAGATGGCCGCCGCGAGCGCGGCGATCAACGCGCCCGCACCGCTTATGTAGGTGAGGATGGCTTTCCAAGGTTTCGGGGACGTATTTGCCCGCTGCGCGCATCCGGCGTCTTTCTCCGACGGCCCGGAGCGTGCCGCCGGCTGTGCGGCGGGCAGGGGTGCGAGCCTTGTCCCGCAGTGGATGCAGAAGTCGCCGTCGGCAGGGGATTGCTCCCCGCATACAGAGCAGGAGAGGAGTCCGCTGAGCTGTTTGCCGCAGTGCTTGCAGAACACGGCGGATTCGGGGTTCTCCGTCCCGCAAAAAGAACAGATCATTTCATATCTCCTTTGATTTTTTATTCTCAATATAATTTTATCATAAAGAGATCTTCCCGTCAAGGGAAGGATCGGAAGCTCGTATTCTCTGTTTATAGAACAAAATACATGCGGGCATCGTTTCCCCGCCGAGGCATTTTTTCGGAAAAAATCATGGCGCCTGCCCGTTCCGCAGCGCAAAACGAAGAGGCATAATCGGGGATGCGGCGTTCATACCATAGCGGTATGGAACAGTATGCATATCCCAAAGAAGCGGTCATAAAAAACCTTGCGTCGGACGAAGGAGGGCTTTCACAGGCGGAGGCGGCGCGCCGCCTGGCGCGGGACGGGCGGAACGTCCTCAAAGAGGGAAAAAAGCGCAGCGCGCTCGGTCTGTTTTTCGCGCAGTTTGCCGATCTCATGACCATCATCCTCATTCTTGCCGCCGTACTCTCCGCCGCGCTTGCCTTTACCACGCACGACCGCTCGGAGCTTGCCGACACGGGCATTCTGCTCTTCGTCATTCTTCTCAATGCGGTCGTCGGGTTTTTGCAGCAATACAAGGCGGACGCCGCGATCGAAAAGCTCAAAAAACTTTCCGCCTGCGAGGCGAAAGTCGTGCGGGACGGAAAACTCATCAGGCTGGATGCGGAAGAACTTGTGGCGGGCGACGTCGTTGAACTGGAAGAGGGCGACCGCATTCCCGCCGACTGCCGCGTGCTCATGGCGGAGGATTTCCGCTGCGATGAATCGTCGCTCACGGGGGAGAGCAAGCCCGTCAGAAAGACGGATTGCATTGTAAAAAAGAGCGCGCTCTCGACGCGCTCGAATACGGTGCATTACGGCACGTTCTGCGTGCGCGGGCGTGCGCGGTGCATTGTTACGGCGTGCGGCATGCGGACGGAGACGGGAAAGATCGCCGCGCTTCTGCATGCCGAAAAGTCTGCGCCTTCGCCGCTCGATAAGACGGTCGCGCGGCTCGGGAAGGTCGTCACCGTCACGGTGCTGATCGTGGCGGCGCTCCTCTTTCTCGGAACGCTCCTCGCGGGGCGCGTCAGTTTTCTGGAAAACGTCATGAACGCCGTCGCCGTCGCCGTCGCGGCGATCCCCGAGGGAATGGGAGCGGTCGTCACCGTCATTCTTGCGCTCGGCGTACAGCGGATGGCCAGATCGCGTGCCGTCATGCGCAAGCTCGCCGCCGTGGAGAGCCTCGGCGGGTGCAGCGTCATCTGTTCGGACAAGACGGGGACACTCACGCAAAATAAAATGACGGTGGAGGCGTTCCGGACGAATTTCGGCGCACCCATGCCCGAGGATGAGCGCTATGCGGGAGCCGCGGCGCAGACGGAGCTGATGCGGTGCGTCAGGGCATGCCATACGGTAAAAGGACGCGCGGGGGCGTATGTGGGGGATCCTACCGAGATCGCGCTCGTGGAGTTTGCGGACCGTTTGGGGTTTCAGGCGGCGTTTGAGCACATGGGCGGAACGCCCTTTTCCTCCGAGCGCAGGATGATGAGCGTCTTTGTAAGGGACGGAAGAGGACTCAGGCTGTATGTAAAGGGCGGGGCGGACGTCGTTTTAAAAAAGTGTACGCGCATTCTCACGCGGGAAGGCGTGCGTCCGCTTACCCCCGTCGATCTCCTTGCCGTGCAGCGCAGCGCGGCGTCCTTCTCGTCGCGCGCCATGCGCGTTCTGGGGTTCGCCTATGGGGATACGGAGCGGGAAGAGTCGCTCGTGTTCCTCGGCCTTGTCGCCATGCTGGATCCGCCCAAAGCGGGCGTGAAAGAGGCAGTCGCCGTCTGCCGCCGTGCCGGCGTCAAGACGGTGATGATCACGGGCGACAGCCCCGATACGGCGTACGCCATCGCCTCGCGGCTGGGGATCGCTGTCTCGCGGCGGGAAGTGGTGACGGGCGAGGAGCTGGACGAAATGGGGGAGCGGGAGTTTGCAAGGCGCGTCAAGGGATATGCGGTCTATGCGCGCGTCTCTCCCGGGCACAAACAGCAGATCGTAAAAGCGCTTCAGGCGGCGGGGGAGACCGTCGCCATGACGGGGGACGGCGTAAACGACGCGCCCGCCTTAAAGAGCGCTGACGTCGGGATCGCCATGGGTTCGGGGACGGACGTGACCAAGAATGCTGCGGACGTCGTGATCACCGACGATGATTTTTCCACGATGGTGCGCGCGGTGGAGGAGGGCAGAAACGTCTTCTTCAACATCAGAAAGACAGTTTCGTTTTTCCTTTCGACCAACCTTGCGGAGGTGCTCTGCGTCTTTGTGGCGACGCTCTTTTTGTGGAGGTATGATTTTCTGACGTCCACACAGCTTCTGTGGCTGAATCTCATCACCGACTCGCTCCCCGTTCTGGCGCTCGGCGTGGAACGTGCGGAGGGCGCACTTTCCCGCCCGCCCGTTTCAGACAGGGAGATCTTCGCCCGCCGTTCGGTGCTGACCATGCTGTTTTTCGGCTGCGCGATGGCGGCGGTCGTCATTGCAATGTACATCTTTTTCCTGCACCGCTGGGGGAACGGCGCGGCAACGACGGCGGCGTTCGTCACGATGTCGTTTACCGAACTCCTGCACGCCTTCAATGTGCGCGGAGAGGGGTTCGGGCTGAAATTCAAGGACTTCTTTACCAATCGCGTGCTCGTTGCGACCGTGCTGTTCGGCATTGCCGTCAATGTGCTCCTCGTGCTCTCGCCCCCGCTCAGAACGGTATTCAGGCTGACGGCGCTCACGGGCGTGCAGTGGCTCGTCGTGGCAATATGTTCCGTGCTCGTCCTGCCGCTCGGCGCGCTTTACCGCGCGGCGGCGAAAAAAGGGCTTGCCGCCTTTAATATGCGCAGAAAGCGTACCCCTGCCCGCGGAAATAGCCGATGATGCGCGGAAGAGCTTCCGCCGTGGCAAGGTGCGTGGCGCTGTCGTGCAGCAGCAGGATCACGGGCTGCTTTCCGCGCGACGTCTGCACGCTCGTATCAAACAGAACGTCCGCGGTCGCGCCGGCGATCTCCGCATCTCCGCACACGGCGTTCCAGCGTACCACGCGGTAGCCGTTCTCCTGCAGAAGCGCGGTCTGCCGCGCCGCGTCCTTTCCGCCGCCGCCCGGGAAGCGGTACACGCGCGGCATTACGCCGGTTACATTGCGGATCACAGCCGCACACGCCTCCGCGTCGGCGAGCAGCGCTTCGTCCGAAGCGTAGATCTCGCGGTAGTTATGCGTTGCGGAATGCACGCCGAGCGTATGTCCCTCCGCGGCGATGCGATTCAGCGTCTCTTCCCGCCCGTTCACGCGGTCGCTCACGATGAAGAAGGTCGCCCTGATCTTTTCTTTTTGTAAAATATCGAGGATACGATTGGTAACGATCGTGCTTGGTCCGTCGTCAAACGTGAGGTAGACGCGCTTTTCTTCGGCGCACGCGAGGGAAAAGGCAGGCTCGCTGAGCACGAAGCGGGTGCCGATATGTGCCGCAAACACGAGAAGCGCGGCGAAAAAGAGGAGGAGCGGAACGTATTTTTTCTGCATATTTCCATCTTGGGTAATTTCTGCAAAAATATTTACTTTTTCTCTGCGGCGTGATATAATAGGAATGAACGGGGCGCGCAAATACGGCTGCGCCCGCGCGCGAGGAGGAAAGGTTTATGATCACAAAGAGGGTTTTCGGAACAACGCAGGACGGGCGCGAGGTGCTCGCATTTGATTTCATCGACGGCGAGCGGAAGGCGACCGTACTCAACTTCGGGGGGATCATCCAGAGCATCGTCATACCCGCCAAGGACGGCACGCCGACGGATGTGATCCTCGGGTATAACGACGTCGCCGGATATGAAAATAACGGCGGGTATCTGGGTGCGCTCATCGGAAGATTCGGCAACCGCATCGGAAAGGGCGAGCTGACGATCGACGGCGTGAAGTATCAGCTTTACTGCAACGACCGCGGCAATCACCTGCACGGCGGCAAGATCGGCTTCAACAAAAAGATCTGGGATCACGAGATCGTGGGGGACGAGCTTCGTCTCTACCTGACTTCGCCCGACGGTGAAGAAAACTACCCCGGGAAACTCGACGTACGCGTGACATATATTTTTGAAAACGGAGAGTTCCGTATTTTCTATCATGCGGTGTCGGATAAAAAGACGGCGATCAATCTGACGAACCACGCCTACTTCAATCTCAACGGCGAGGGCGACGGCAGCATTCTCGACAATGTATTGCAGATCGACAGCGATGAGATCACGCCCACGGATCCCACGATGATTCCGGTCGGCGGGTTCCGCCGCGTTGCATTTACGCCCTTTGATTTTACCTCTCCGCGCCCCATCGGCGAGGCGATCGACGCGGACGACGTCGACCTCAGGCAGGGGAACGGCTATGATCACTGCTACATGCTCCGCAATACCTGCGGGACCTATGTAAAGTATGCGACTGCCGAAAGTCCCAAAACGGGGATCCGTATGACGTGCTACACCGATATGCCCGCCGTACAGTTCTATGCGGGCAACGGGCTGCACCAGCAGGGCAAGACGGCATATTACGGCAAGCGCGCGGGCTTCTGCCTCGAAACGCAGGCGATCCCCAACAATGTCAATGTTCCCGAATATGCCGAAAGGGGCAGTTCCATTTACGACGCGGGCGCTGAATATTCCTTCCACGCGACGTATAAGTTTGAGTGAGTTCACACTTTTTCTTTCGAACTGACGAAAGAAAAAGTCGTGATGAGAGAGAACCCCAATGGTCGCTTTGCTTTGCATTCGGTTTCTCTCGCTTGCGCGCAGTTCGCAACAGTTGAGCGCGCGCAAGCTCACTCTTTGTAAAATAGTCCTTAGCACCCACGAAAATATTTTCTTTGAAAAGATTTTCGTGAAGAGGAGCGGCAGGTGAAATCGGTGCGGCGTTCGGCGTAGCCGAATGCCCATAAAATGCACCTTGCCGCGACGAGCGCAGGTATGCGCAAATGTGGGGCGCTGGCGGAAGGGAACCTTCCTTGCGCGGATAATGATAGCAAGTTCACACTTTTTCTTTCAAACTGTCGTTGCGGCGGAGCGCCGTATCATCGAATGCAATTTTATGATTTTGGAAAGAAACCCGCGGATACGCCTACGGCTGACCGCGGGTTTTCTTTCGGAGGCGCGGGACAGTAAAAAATTTTTCATCGAATTTTGTAAAAAGCGTTTAAGGAGCGCTTTTTTATTTTATATTAAAAGTGATCGAAAAAAACGGCGGTTATATCATCGTGAACGAGAAGAAGAAACATCACAACAATCCGGAAGCGCCCGAAGAGGAGCTGCTTCCCGAACAGGAGCTGACCGAAGAAGAGCTTCCCACTGCCGCGGAGAGCGAAGCGCCGCAGGAGAGTGCGCCTGCGCAGGACGCGGCGCAGCCGTCTCCGGAAGAGACCCTCAGGGCCGCGCTCGACAAGGCGAATGCAGATGCGGAGGACTTCAAAAAGAAGTGGTATTCCGTTTCGGCGGAATATGAAAACTACCGAAAACGGACGGCAACAGTCCGCTCGCAGGCGTATACCGAGGGCAGGAAGGACGTCGTCGTCAAGCTTTTTCCCATTGCCGACAGTCTGGAACGCGCGCTTGCTGCGTGCTCGGACGACAAGACGAAGCAGGGCGTCGAAATGGTCTTGAAGAATTTCGAAAAGCTTCTCGAAGGCGAGCATATCGCCGTCATCGCGCCCGTGGGCGAGCCGTTCGACGCAAACCGCTGCGAGGCGATCATGGCGGTCGAGCCCGGGGAGGGCGAGGAGAGCGGGATCATCCGCGAAGTATATGCAAAAGGGTACGAGCAGGACGGCAAGGTATTGCGCTTTGCACAGGTGCTCGTCACAAAATAAAAATCATTTTAAGGGAATATAGAAGGAGAAAAATAGTATGGCTAAGGTTATCGGTATCGATCTCGGTACAACCAATTCGTGCGTTGCAGTCATGGAGGGCGGCGAGCCGGTCGTCATTCCCAATGCGGAGGGTTCGCGTACGACGCCTTCCGTTGTCGCGTTCCAGAAGGACGGTTCCCGCGTCGTGGGCCGCGTGGCGAAAAACCAGGCGGTCGCAAACCCCGACAAGACGGTCATTTCCATCAAGCGTAAGATGGGTTCCGACTATAAGGTGAAGATCGACGACAAGGCGTATTCGCCGCAGGAGATCTCCGCAATGATCCTCTCCAAGCTGAAGGCGGATGCGGAGGCGTATCTCGGCAGCAAGGTGACGGACGCCGTCATCACCTGTCCCGCATACTTTACCGACGCACAGCGTCAGGCGACCAAGGACGCGGGCAAGATCGCGGGACTCAATGTGCTGCGTATCATCAACGAGCCTACGGCGGCGGCGCTTGCCTACGTGTTGGATAAGGATAAAGAGAACAGCAAGGTCATGATCTACGACCTCGGCGGAGGCACGTTCGATGTCTCCATTCTGGAAATTTCGGACGGCGTGTTCGAAGTGCTTGCGACCAACGGCAATAACATGCTCGGCGGCGACGACTTCGACCACAAACTCATGGACTATATGGCGGAAGAGTTCAAAAAGAGCCACGGCGTCGATCTCAGCAAGGATAAGATGGCGATGCAGAGACTCAAAGAGGCTGCCGAGAAGGCGAAGATCGAGCTCTCCGGTATGAACTCCACCTCCGTTTCGCTGCCCTTCATCTCCATGACGGACGCGGGCCCCGCGCACCTCGATATGGAGATCACCCGTGCAAAGTTCGAGGCGCTCATTGCCGACCTCGTCGATAAGACGGCGGAGCCGATGCGCCTTGCCATGCAGGATGCGGGCCTCACCTATAAAGACATCGACAAGGTCATCCTCGTCGGCGGCTCCACCCGTGTACCCTGCGTCGTCGCAAAAGTCAAGGAGATCACGGGCAAAGAGCCTTTCAAGGGCGTCAACCCCGATGAGTGCGTCGCGATCGGCGCAGCCATCCAGGGCGGCGTTCTGACGGGCGAGGTCAAGGACGTGCTCCTTCTCGACGTCATGCCGCTTTCCCTCGGCATCGAGACGCTCGGCGGCGTGTTCACGCGGCTCATCGACAGAAATACGACCATCCCCGTCAAGAAGAGCCAGGTGTTCTCTACGGCGGCGGATAATCAGACGAGCGTCGAGATCCACATTTTGCAGGGCGAGCGCGAGTTCTGCCGCGACAACAAGACGATGGGCAGATTCATGCTCACGGGCATTGCGCCCGCTCCCCGCGGGATCCCGCAGATCGAGGTCACGTTCGACGTCGACGCCAACGGCATCGTGCACGTCGAAGCGAAGGATCTCGGCACAGGCAAGAGTACGGATATTACCATTACGTCTTCGACCAACCTCTCTGAAGACGAGATCAACAAAGCGGTCAAAGAGGCGGAACAGTACGCCGAAGAGGACAAGAAGCGCAAGGCCAAAGTGGAGGCGCGCAACAAGCTCGACGGGCTCATCTTCTCCGTGGAGCAGGCGGTCAAGGATAACGGCGACAAGTTCACCGAGGAGGAGAAGCAGACGCTGACCCAGGCCGCAGAGGAAGCGAAGAAAGATCTCGAAGCGGACGACGAAGAGAAGTACAACGCCGCATTCGAAGCGCTTTCGCAGAAGGTCCAGCCCATCTTCCAGAAGATGTATCAGCAGGCGGCGGGCGCGCAGGGCGCTCCCGGCGAAGGCGGGCAGACGGGCGGCTCAGACGATACCGAGTTCCATCAGTAAACAGCGTAAGCCCTTCCGGAAGCGGGCTCCCGACGGGAGTCTCCCTCGCGGAAGCTGCGTAAGTCACACGAAAAAGCGCCCAGAGGCGGGCATCCGCCCCGCGCGCTTTTTCGCCGTCATAGGGGAATATTATGGCAGAAAAGAAAAACTATTACGAGATCCTCGGCGTGAGCAAAACCGCGACGGAGGAGGAGATCAAGGCGGCGTATAAAAAGCTGGTCAAACAGTACCACCCCGATCTTCACCCCGGCGATAAGCTCGCCGCGGAAAAATTCAAGGAGATCAACGAGGCGAACGAAGTCCTCTCCGATAAGCAGAAACGTGCCGCGTACGACTATGAACAGGAACATCCCGGCATGGGAGGCATGGGAGGCATGGGCGGCGGCGCGGGCTTTGGCGGCTTCGGCGGGTTCGGAGATATTTTCGACAGTATCTTTCAGGGCTTCGGCGGCGGCGCGTCCGTCCAGCGCGATACCTCCGGCGACGATATCCAGCTCACGCTCACGCTCAGTTTTATGGACGCTGCAAAGGGGTGCACACGGGAGATCTCCTATTTCCGCAACGAGCCGTGCCCGAGCTGTAACGGCACGGGTGCGAAAAACGGCACTGCGTTCCGTTCCTGCACCAAGTGCGGCGGGAAAGGGCAGATCCGCTATGCGCAGGAAACGATGTTCGGCAGAACCGTGCGGGTGGGCGCATGCCCCGACTGCGGCGGCAGAGGAAAGATCGTCACCGACAAGTGCCCCGACTGCAAGGGGAAGGGGTATATCCGCCGCGAGACGAAGCTCACGCTGAACATCCCCGCTGGGGCGGATACCAATTCGTATATCCGCAAGCGTGGATACGGTCAGGCGGGGACGGACGGCGGCGCGCCCGGCGATCTGATCGTCGTCATCCGTGTTGAGCCGCACAAGATCTTCCAGCGCAAAAATATGGACCTGTACGTCGATCTGCCCGTCCCTTTTCAGACGGCGGCGCTCGGCGGCACCGTCAAGGTTCCCGACCTCGACGATGCGTTCGACTATCAGATCCCGGAAGGGACGCAGTCCGGCACGACGTTTACCGTCCGCGGGAAGGGGATCAAATCGCGCGGCGGCACAGGAAACCTGTATATCCGCGTTACGGTCGAAGTGCCCACAAAACTTACGAAAGAACAAAAAAAGAAGATCGCCGAAGCTGCCGAGACGCTCGATCTCAGACAGTACGAGAAAGCCAAAAAATATTCAGACGGCGTAAATGCGCTGTACGGGAAAAATCCTTTTAACTGAGCAGACTTTCAACTCTGTTTTCATACCAAAGAACGGGCGCCCGAAAGGGTGCCCGTTCTTTGGTGCCGCTGACCGGATTTGAACCGGTACGGATATTACTCCGAGGGATTTTAAGGCAGATGTAACACCTCTAAAACGCAATATATAGTATATAATATAAAGAAAGACCGCTATATATAGTGGTCTTTCTTGATTGTTCCAAAATGTCCCGATAAGCAATTACAACC
>CALVLR010000149.1 GCA_944340685.1 uncultured Clostridia bacterium
CGAATCGCCCGTTAAATACGCTTTGCCGCGACGAAAAGGCGTGGTTCGTATTTTTCCCTTACAGTATACGGGAACGGAATACATGATCGAAGAGCTTTGGGTGATCCCTGCGCGGCAGCGCCGCGGCGTCGGCTCTGCATTTCTTGCCCGTATCCGCAATTCTTTGAGAAAGAAGGGGATCTCGGCGATCGTGCTGCAAACAGACCGATCGCTTCCCGCCTATGATTTTTATTGCAGGAATGGCTTTTCGGAAGCCTCGGAGCAGGCGTATCTTATAAAAGAAGTCTGAAATAAGGGCGTGCGCCCGGAAAGGAGGAACGATGAATACAAAGATGAACGCAAAGACAAGACGTGCCAAGAAAATTTACGAGGATACCAACCGCCGCCTGCGGGCGCTGCGGCTTCCCTTTTTCCTTCACACATGGGAGCAGGAGATCATGCCGCCTGCAGGGAAAGCGTACCGCAACGGTCAGCTCGTGGAGCTATCCGCCATGGCGTACGAGTACCAGACGGGCAAACGGTACACAGAGAGCATCCGCGTCCTGTATGAGGACCGCGCCTCGCTCGGGGAAGTGCTCTGCCACGAGATCGAGGAAGCCAAGAAGAGTGCCGATAAATTTGCCAAGATCCCCAAAGAGGAATACCTTGCCTTTGAAAACCTCATCTTAGAGGCTTACCCCAAGTTTGTGGAGGCAAAGAACAGCGGGAGCTTCGCACCCGTCAAGCCCTACCTTAGAGACATTCTCGCCTACAAGCGCAAGTACGTCGTCTGGGAGGAGACGGACGTACGCAAAGGATACGATATTCTGCTCGATGAATTTGAAGAGGGGATGACGGTGCAAAAGTACGATGAATTCTTTTCCCTCATCAAGCGCGAGCTTGTGCCCTTCCTCAAAGAGGTGCTTGCTGCGCAAAAGCCCGTGCATCCGGCCTTTGCCGAGCGCACCTTTCCCGTCGAAAAGCAGAAAAAGTTCTGCGAATACCTCGGGCATGTCATGCTGTTCGACAAAAATAAGACGATGATGGGGGAGAGCGAGCACCCCTATACCAACAACAACGGCAACTGCGACGTGCGCATCACCAACCACTACTACGAGCACGACCTCGCCAGTGCCATCTTCTCCGCCGTTCACGAGATGGGGCACGCGCTCTATGAGCTGCAGGTTTCCGACGAACTCAACGATACGATGTCGGGCGGCGGCGTCTCCATGGCGATGCACGAGAGCCAGTCGCGCTTCTTCGAGAACATCGTCGGCAGGAGCCGCCCGTTCTGGGAGCGCCATTATCCCGTACTTCGGAGCATCTTTTCCGAAGAACTTGCAGACGTTTCTCTTGACGACTTTCTTCACTACATCAACCATGTGAGCGCAGGATTTGTGCGCACCGAGGCGGACGAGCTGACCTACCCGCTGCACGTGCTTATCCGCTACGAGATCGAAAAGGGCATGATGGACGGGACGATCACGGAAGAGAATGTCGAGGCGGTCTGGAATGCAAAATACAAGGAGTATCTCGGCGTGGATGTGCCGCACGCGGGGCTGGGCGTCGCGCAGGATATGCACTGGTACAGCGGCGAGCTGGGGTATTTCCCCACCTATGCGCTGGGGTCGGCGTACGGCGCGCAGATGCTCGCGGCAATGAAGCGTGATTTCGACGTAGAAGCCGCCATGGGCGACGAGACTTTGGAAAAAATTGCCGCATGGCTGGGGGAGCGCATTCACAAGTACGGCGCTTCCAAGTCTCCCGCCGTCATCTTCGGGAATGCCTGCGGCGCGCCTTTCGACGCGCGCTACTATGTGGACTATCTCAAAGAAAAGTACGCCGCGCTGGTCGGCGTCGGACAGAACAGACCGGAAGACTGAGCTTTTGCAGACGGATGGGAACCATGAATAAGGGTTACACGCTTGTGACGGGCGCGTGCGGCGGACTGGGCGGCGCGTTCGTGCAATGTCTTGCCAGAATGGGGGAGCCGCTTTTTCTCACGGGGCGCAGCCGTGAGCGGCTCGCCGCGCTCGCGCAGTCGGTGCGAAAGCAGTATCCCGATCTTGCGGTGGAATGTTTTCCGTGCGATCTCACGGACAGCGTCTCCCGCCAGCGGCTCTTCGACTATGCCGACGAAGCGGGGATACGCTTTTCCCGCCTCGTGTATGTGGCGGGCGTCGATATCCAGAAGGCGGCGGAAAAGTACACGGAGTCCAAGATCGTCCTGCAGGCGCGCGTCAACTTAGAGGGCGCGGTCTCCGTTGCGCGCGGCGTGTTGGAGCGGCGGGCGGAGGGTGCACTGTGCGAACTGCTCGCCGTGGGGAGCATGTCCGCAAGCTGTCCCATGCCCTATTTCGCCCTGTACAGCGCGACAAAGAAGGGGCTGGAACAGTTCTGGATGGCGCTCCGCAGCGAGCTGAAGGGGCGCGCAAAAGTCACGGTCGTGCTGCCGGGCGGCATTCCCACGCGGGACGACATCAAGGAGAACATCCGCGCGCACGGCTGGTTCGGGCGCGTCTCGGCGCTCCCGCCCGAAAAAGTCGCGCAAAAGTCGCTTCGGGCGCTTTCCCGCAATCGCCGCAGGGTGGTCATCGGGTTCTGGAATAAACTTCTGTATGGCTTGGAACACTTGGTCCCGCTCTCGCTACGCATGCGCGTGATCGCGAAAATCTGGAGCAGGACGGAGAAAGACGCGTTCTGAAAAAGGCTCACAGATTTTCCGCGAACTGACGCGGAAAATCTTCGTGATTCTGAGAGAATACCCGCGGGTGCGGCTTGCGCCTATCCGCGGGTTTTGTCTCGCCGCCGAATTTCGCAACATAATAGCACGCGGCGGCTCACTCTTTCTAAAATGATCCTTAGCACTCACGAAAATTTTTTCGTAAAAAAATTTTCGTGAAGAGGAGCGGCAGGCGAAATCGGTGCGGTGTTCG
>CALVLR010000150.1 GCA_944340685.1 uncultured Clostridia bacterium
GCGTCGTGCGATGGGTTGTCTCTGAAACGGACGGAATTCTGGTACTACAGCTCGGGCAAAAAAGGTTTCGTAGAAAGATTTTTTGCGAAGAGGAGCGGCGAGCGTTTCAAGCATAGTGTTCGGCTGCGGCGAACATTTGCCAAATGCGCTCCGCCGCGACGACGTCAGTTCGAAAAGAATTTCGTGAACTTAGGAAGCACCTTCGGAAGAAAAATCATCTTCGGAGGTGTTTTTTATGCCCACTGTCGCCGTCTTTTTCGGAGGGGTCTCTTCCGAGAGCGAGATCTCCGTCATCACGGGCATGTTCGCCGTCAATCTTCTGCGGGGAACGCAGTATGCCGTCGTGCCCGTCTATCTGCCGCCCGAAGGCGGCATGGTCACAGGAAACTTTCGGGGCGTGGAAGATTTTTCTTCCCGTTCCGCGCTCAAATGCACGCCTGTGGCGCCGGAAGGGCGTAAGCTGGTGCGGGCAGACAGGCGCAGAAAGCCCGTTGCCGTCATCGATGTTGCGCTCAACTGCTGCCACGGCGGCATGGGGGAGGACGGCACGCTCGCGGCGCTCCTCGCCTGGCACGGCGTGCCTTCCGCCTCGCCCGCAGCAGCTCCCTGCGCGGCGTTCATGGACAAAACGACCGCCAAGATCTTTGCCGCGGGGCTGGGGATCCCCGTTGCGCCGTCGGTCACGATCATGGAGACTGCCTGGAAGACGCGCGCGGAAGACGTCCTTGCACAGGCGGAGGAGAACCCGGGCTATCCCGTCGTCGTCAAGCCTGCGCGGCTGGGTTCGAGCATCGGCGTGCAGGTCGCGCGGGACGGCGCGGCACTCTCCGCGGCGCTTTCTTCCGCGTTTGCGCTCGACGGCAAGGCGCTCGTCGAACGGTATTTTCCGGAGAAACGCGACATCAACTGCGCCGCATACCGCTGTTGCGGGAAGACCGTGCTCTCGCCGTGCGAAGAGGTATTCTCGGGGGGAGACGTGCTCAGCTTTCGCGAAAAATACGAGGCGGGAAGGGGGAGCAGGTTTCCCGCCGAACTGCCCGCGGGGCTTTCGGAACGCATTCAGAGCTATACACGCATGCTGTACGAGGCGTTTGAGATGCGCGGCGTGGTGCGCGCGGACTTCCTCGTGGCGGGCGGGGATGTCTATTTCAACGAGCTGAACATGGTCCCCGGCTCGCTCGCGGGGTATCTGTTCGGCGCGTCGCTCGCCGAAGTCAGGCGGTTCTATCTCGCGCTTCTGGAAGAGGCGCTTGCGCAGCCCGCTGTTCCAAGAAAGATCATTCACACGGGAATTCTCGACGGCGCGCTTTTTTCGGGCGCAAAAAGTTGCAAACGGCGCGGAAATTTTGTATAATAAAAAGAAAACGCGAGGCAACTTATGGCGAAAATTCAGATGAAGATGCCCATCGTCGAGATGGACGGCGACGAAATGACCCGCATCCTCTGGAAGGACATCAAGGACATTCTGCTCCTTCCTTACATCGATCTCAAAACGGAGTACTACGATCTCGGGCTGCCCAATCGCGACGCGACGGGCGACACCGTCACCGTCGAGAGCGCGCTGGCGACCAAGAAGTACGGCGTTGCCGTCAAGTGCGCGACCATCACCCCGAACGTGCAGCGCATGAGCGAGTACAATCTGCACGAGATGTGGAAGAGCCCCAACGGGACGATCCGCCGTATTCTCGACGGCACCGTATTCCGCGCGCCCATCGTGGTGGAGGGTATCCGCTCCTATGTGCCCACATGGACCAAGCCCATCGTGCTTGCCCGTCATGCCTATGGCGACGTGTACGCCGCCGTAGATGAAAAGGTGGCGTCGGGCAGCAAGGCGTTTCTCGTCATCGAGGATAAGGAGGGGAAGGAGATCTCACGCCGCCTCGTGCACGACTTCAACGGCACTACGGGCGTAGTGCAGGGCATGCACAACTGCGACGACTCCATCCGCTCCTTCGCGCATACCTGTTTCAGGTACGCGCTCGAAGAAAAACTTCCCATGATCTTTGCCACAAAAGATACCATCTCCAAGGTGTACGACGGGCGGTTCAAGCAGATCTTCGAAGAAGTTTTCGAGGAGTACAAAGACGCATTTGAGAAGGCGGGCATCTGGTACCTGTATACCCTCATCGACGACGCCGTCGCACGCGTCGTGCGCTCAGAGGGCGGGCTTCTGTGGGCGTGCAAAAACTACGACGGCGACGTGATGAGCGACATGGTTGCCACCGCCTACGGCTCCCTCGGTATGATGACTTCCGTGCTCGTCTCGCCCGACGGCAAGTATGAATACGAAGCGGCGCACGGCACCGTCACCCGCCATTATTACAAGCATCTTAAGGGCGAGGAGACCTCAACCAACTCCGTCGCGACCATCTTTGCGTGGACGGGCGCGCTGAAAAAGCGCGGAGAAATGGACGGGCTCGGCGATCTCGTCGCATTTGCCGAGAAGCTGGAACGGGCGACCATACGCACCATCGAAGAGGGAGAGATGACGGGCGATCTCGTGCCGCTCTTCCACCGCGAAGGGGTAACGCCCAAAAAGCTCAATTCCAAAGAGTTTTTGCTCGCGATCGCAAGCAGGCTGTAAATCGTATCAGACGGGGCGCGTACCGGAATACGGACGCGCCCCGTTTTTTCGTATGATTAAGCCGCCGCAGCTTTTCTGCCGCGGCGGCTCACCGTCCGTCCCGCCGCTTACGGGCGGGGATCTGAAATTTTCTTGGCTCAATCGCGGCGCAAAAGCGAAATAAAGAGCACCGCGTACCGAAGGAAGTAAACGAGCGAGATGAGGAGCGACGCAACATAGGTGAGCGCCGCCGCGTTGAGCACCTTGCCCGCCGCCGGCACTTCGTCCGGTGAGAGAATGCCGTCTTCCACCAGCATTTTTTTGGCGCGGTGCGAAGCGTTGAACTCCACGGGGAGCGTCACGAGCATGAACAGCGTCGAAAGCCCGAACAGGGCGATCCCGATGTACACCATCCACCGTCCGTAGGGCTGAGGAGAGGTGACCCACAGCAGATCGAGAAGCAGCCCGATGATGATCACGGGGAGCGCCAGACGGGAGCCGATATTCGTCACGGGCACCAATACGTTGCGGATCTTATAGGGCACATAGCCCGACTTTTTCTGCATCACATGGCCGACTTCGTGCGCCGCGACCGCAACGGCGGCGACCGATGTGCTTCCGTAGGAACTCATGGAGAGGTTGACCTGTTGTTTTGTCGGGTGATAATGGTCGGTAAGCTTTCCGTCTATGCGGTTTACGGAAATATCCGTCACGCCGCGGCTGTGCATCAGTCGGGTCGCGGTATCGTAGCCCGTCATGCAGGAGCGGTTTGGTACGCGGTCGTATTTGGAATATACGGAATTGACGCGCGCGCTCGCCCATGCCGAAAACGCCAGGCACGGGATGAGTATGAGCAGAAAGAGGAGATAGGAATACATGAAATACCTCGCTTGCGCGCGCCCGTATGTGCGGACTGCACCAACTGTCTTATCTTATTATACCGCATCAAAGTTGTTTTGTAACAAGAATCTGAAAATTTTCACAAAAGAAGTGCAAAATTGTCTGCGGAGCAGGTGCCTTCGCAAAAACGTTGCCTTTTTCTGTAAAAATTGGTATACTTAGAACTATGGATAACAAGGTATTTACCGATAAAGTCAGGATCACGGTCAAGGCGGGCGACGGCGGCGACGGAATGAACTCCTTCAAAGCCTATAAGGGCAAGCCTGCCTGCGGACCGGACGGCGGCGACGGCGGCGACGGCGGCTCCGTCTACGTCGTGGCGGACGAAAACGTGCACGACCTTCTGGCGTTCCGCTATATCGCGAAGTATTTTGCGGGCAACGGCGAGCGCGGGGGCACGAACAAGTGCTTCGGAAGGCGCGGGGCGGACGTCGTCATCAAGGTCCCCTGCGGTACGCTCGTGCGCGACGCGGAGAGCGGAAAGATCATCTGCGACGTCTACGAACACGGCGAGAGGATCTGCCTTCTGGAGGGCGGCAGAGGAGGCAAGGGCAACGTGCGCTTTACGACTGCCCGCCGCCATGCGCCCAACTTTGCGCAGAAGGGCGCCAAGACGCTGCCGCATGCCATTATTTTGGAGATGAAGGTCATTGCCGATGTGGGGCTGGTGGGCTTTCCCAATGTGGGGAAGTCGACGCTTCTCTCCAAGATTTCCGCCGCAAAGCCCAAGATCGCCGACTATCACTTCACCACGCTCTCGCCCAATCTGGGCGTGGTGCAGTACTACGAAAATTCCTTCGTCGTTGCGGATATCCCGGGGCTCATCGAGGGCGCGGCGCAGGGCGCGGGGCTGGGGCACGACTTTTTGCGCCACATCGAACGCACGCGCATGATCTGCCATGTGCTGGACATCGCCGGCACCGAGGGGCGCGACCCTCTTGAAGACTTTGAGAAGATCAACGCGGAGCTTGCCGCCTATTCGGAAAAACTCGCCGCGCTCCCGCAGATCGTCGTCGCCAACAAGTGCGACTGCGCGGGGGCGGAAGAAAATCTTGCGCGCTTTCAAAAGGCGCATCCCGCGGCGTCGGTGTACCCCGTCACGGCACTCAGCGGCGAGGGAACGAAGGCGCTTCTGGACGGGGTGTGGTCGCTCCTTGAAACGCTTCCGCCCGCCGAAAAGATTCCCTCCGACGAGTTTGCCTTCGAGGAGGCGGACAACAGTCAGTTCGAGATCTTTCAAGACGAAAACGGCGCTTACGTCGTCGTGGGCGGGCTGGTGGATATGCTCTGCCGCAACGTCGTTTTGAACAATCCCGATTCGATGGCGTATTTCCAGCGCACGCTCAAAAACAGGGGTGTGTTCAAGGCGCTTGAAAAGGCGGGCTGTAACGCGGGCGATACCGTCGTCGTGGGCGACGTGGAATTTGACTATATCGTATAATTTTCGGAGATATTTATGACGAGCAAACAGAGAAGCAAATTAAAATCCATTGCGGCGAACCTTTCGCCCGTGACCCAGATCGGCAAGGGCGGCATTACGGAGAATCTTCTAACTACGCTCTCCGAGGCATTGGAAGCCCGCGAGATCATCAAGGTGAACGTCCTGCAAAACGCCGAGGCGGACGCCGATACCATCGCGCAGAACGTGGCGGAGCTTCTGGGCGCGGAGGTCGTGTACGTCATCGGCAGAAAGGCGGTGTTTTACCGCCGCTCCTCGCGCAAGGACTTCGCGCACATCGAGCTGTAAAAACAAATCAAACGGCAGTAAAACAGACAGCGCGGCGGCGGGCGTTTCAGCCCGCCGCCGCGCCTGCCTTTTATTCAAAATACATTTCCAATTCCATGATCTTTTCTTTGAATTGCCGCAAGCCGTCGTCAATGCGTTCTTTGACTGTATCGAGCTCCTCTGCACGGTCGTCCTCGTCCAAAATCGGAAGTGTGAACAGCGTGCAGTACTTTTCCGAGGAGGGTGCTTGTCCGAGGCACTTTTGTGCAATGTGCAGCTGCTTCTCCGTCCAGGGCTCGTCAGCGGCTTTTTCCATAAACGCAAGAGCGGTGACCGGTCCGTTGGTGGCTGTAATGCGGTAGAGGAGCTTATATCCGATTCGCGCGTTCTTGATGTCCGGAAAGTATTCCTGCGCGCGTTTGGTGTAAAAGTCTGTACGCAGGGGAGCGTTTGTCGCAAAGCAGATATCAGGAAACGTGCGCTTGAGCCATTCTGCGGCATACTGATTGACCGCCTCGGCGTTATCGGTATAGGCGAGCAGCAGCTCGATCGCGTCCGCGTATTCTTTTCGGATGCGCTTGCACAGGGCGCGGAGCTCTTTATTTCCTTTGAGAATGTTTGTATCCACCATGTCAATATAGTCCTCCAATAAATACTTGAGCTTGGATGCCTGTTTGTTTTTCGGGAGTTCTTTTGCGATCTCCCGCGCGATCCGCAGGATCGTGGAATAGGAGCAGACACACCAGTGATCTTCGTATTTTTCAAAATCATAGGGCGCGTCTCCGAGGGGCGTCAGATACACGAAAATTTTACGCCAATCCGCCCTGTCGGAAAGTTCCTCTTCATAGCGCGCGAGCTGGTTGTTGTGTGTCGTCGTGAAGACTTTATTCTCGATGACGAGCACGGTTTTTGCCGATTGCGACTCAACAAAAATATCAATGCGGCTCTCTTTGTTGTGTACGACTTTTTCTGTAACGACTGTGAGATCGTCGGCTTTGAGAAAATCCGCTACGTCTTCGATCGTTGCAATACCGCGCTCGGCAAGGATGGTTTTATTTGTTTGATAGGTCTCGGGCAGCGAGTCGGGGGCGCGGTGGACGATCAGTTCCCTGATAAAATGTTTGAGAAAGTCCGCCTTTAATCCATGCGGACGATGGGCGTCCAACAGCCATGCGAGAAAAGCGGAATGTTTGACCTCCTGTGTGCGCATTCCTACTGCGTCAAATATATTGACGCCCGCAGATTGTTTTGTTTGAATATCTTTCAGGCATGCATCAAGGGCGCTTAGCGCCTGATTTGCCTGTTCGGGAGAAATATTTTCCATAACCACCTCACGATAGCGGCGTGATCGTCACTGTATAGTCAAAGTATTCGAGTAAAGCATATCCTTCTAGATCGACATATCCATTCACAACGAAGGGCACCCATTCTCCTTGTTGACCTTCTACTGTAATGTGGTCAAATGTTCCATCGAGAAGAGTACCATTTTCGCTGCACGGGTAGAATATAATTTCCGCTCTCCAAGGACCTTCTACATCCG
>CALVLR010000151.1 GCA_944340685.1 uncultured Clostridia bacterium
TTATTCCTTCTTGTCCTCGTCAGTTTTTTCGAGCGGTTCGTCGGGATTGTCTTTGTCCCGCTTCTTTTCCTGATTGGCAATGATAAACCCGAGCGCAATGATGATAATGGAGAGCTGCGAGCCGAGAATCGCAATGATAAAGACGTAACCTTCTCCGCTGTCGGCACTCAGGCATCCAAGCGATAAAATCAGGGAGATGAGCCCCAAAATCCAAAAAACCAAGCCGTTTGTCTTCATGTTAGCCTCCGCACGTCGCCCTATGTCCGATTATCGCGATCATTCCTTCTTGTCGTTGTCAGATTTTTTGTTGGAATTTGCCAATGGTTTCATAAATATACTTCCGTAATTGTTCCATAAAAACGTATCAATGGTTAGTTTTATTATAATACTTCCAAAGCACAGTGTCAACGCTTTTCTGAAAATTTTTTGAATTATCAAAAATTAAAACATATTGAGCGAAATTCCCGCATATTCCCTGCGCGGCGGTCATATGGTATTTCGGGAAGCGATGTGCGAGGCAGGCGGGAAGGAGCGCATTCGTGCAAAGTCCGCTTTTTTCGCGCCCGTTCGACGGCAAAATCCCCTTCTAAACGTGAGATACTCTGCATAGATTAAGGTAGCTTGGCAGCCGTCAAAGAATTTTCAAAGAGGTGTTGATATGAACGAAGAACTCAGCTATGCCGAAATGTTAGAGATCCCTGTGGAGACGGTCACCGTCAACAAACGGGAGAAGCGCAGGCGGGCAAAGGAAGACGATCTTCCGGAGCAGGTCGTCTCGGCGGTCAACGACCGCGTGGAAAAGGACCCCGCCTATGCGGAGAGCACGCCCGTCGAACGGGAAGCAAGGCCCGCTGCGCCGCGTTCCAAGCTCGCAAAGCGCCTGATCATCGGCGAGTTTGTCGCGGTATGCGCGCTGTGCGCGACCATCTTTCTCACGAATATTTTCATGACGAACAGCGCCATCAACACGTTCGTGCGCGATCTGTTTCAGGGCACGGCGGATACCGCAGATACGCGAACCTATTCCGACTTTGCGCTCTCGCCCGTCGTCAACGAATATACCGATGTGGAGATCGCCGTCTCAGGCGCGGGCGTGATGAGCTTTACCGCGGAATGCTCGGTGTATGCGCCCTGCGAAGGGGAACTTGCCTCCGTCAACGGCGACGCCTCGAGCGGCTATACCGTCGAGCTCAGGCATTCGGATACCTTTTCCACCGTCATCAGCGGGCTTTCCGCCGTCTATCTTGCGGAGGGCGATACGGTGCGCACCAATGTGCCGCTTGCCTATTCCGACGGCACGCAGGAAGTGCGCGTCACCTTTTACGAAGACGGTACGCCTTTGAACTGCTATACCGTGAGCGAGGATGGTCTTGCCTGGAGTTAAGCTCCGCATTCACCCGCTCTTCCTTGCGGCGGGGCTTTTCTCCGTATTCACGGGCGATCTGATGATCTTTCTTGCCGCCACGCTCGCCGCAGTCGAGCATGAATGCGCGCATGCGTTCGCCGCGCGGCGGTGCGGGTTTGTGCTCGGCACGATCGTGCTCATGCCCTACGGCGCCGTTATCGCGGGGGATCTTACGGGCATCGGAAAAAAGCAGGAACTTGCCGTGCTGGCTGCGGGACCGCTCGCCAATGCCTGCACGGCGCTTTTTTTCGCCGCGCTGTGGTGGCTGTGGCCCGAGACGTACGCCTATACCGATACGGCGGCATATGTCTCCGCCGCGCTCTTTCTCGTCAATCTCCTGCCCGCATACCCCCTGGACGGCGGCCGCATGCTGCATCTCGCGCTCTCCCGTTTCGGCGAAACGCGTGCACGGCGCATCTGCCGCGCCGTCACGCTCCTGACCGCCGCGGGGGTGCTCGTTTATTTCGTCGTTTCCTGTTTCTCCGATCCCGCGTGGTCGGCGCTCGTCTTTGCCGTACTGCTCGCGGCGGGTGCGTTCGGGAAGGTGAGCTATCAGCGGCTCGCCTTTGTAAGGGGCAGGCGTTTTTCCCGCGGGGTGGAGGAGCGGCGCGTCGTCATCGAGGCGTCGCGCACCGTACAGGACGCGCTTCGCTACCTTACGGAAGAAAAATACCTCGTGCTGGTGCTCTACGAGGAAGGGGAGTATCTCGGCGAACTGACGGAGGAGGAGTATGTCGCAGCGCTCTCGGAAGGGAAGTATGGGCAGCGGCTTGCGGATTGTCTGCCAAAATTATAAAAAAACTTGAAAAAATCCGTAAAATGTGCTAAAATAGTCCTTGCTTTACGCAAATTTCCCTTTGGGTTCTTGAAAGGTGATTTTGTAGATGAGGAAGGAGTGGTTTTTCGAGCGCTTCTGCGGCGCGCAGATCGCGGTGTACGCAGAGGACGGAAAGATCGTAGAGGCGAACTTCGAAGAAAAGGGAGCCGACGAGCTGACCGGCAATATCTATAAAGGAAGGGTCTGCAACGTTGTCCCGGGCATGCAGGCGGCGTTTATCTCCTGCGGGCTGGAGCGCAACTGCTATCTGCCCCTCGGCGAGGGTGCGGCGCGGTTTTCCACTTACGACGGCGCGGGCGGCGTGACCGAGGCGCCGTCCCTCAAAGAGGGCGACGAGATCCTGGTCCAGATCGTAAAACCTCCGCGCGGCAACAAGGGCGCAAAAGTCACCTGCGATCTTTCCTTCGTCGGGAAAAACCTCATATACCTTCCCAGGACCGACTTTTTGGGGATCTCCCGCAAGATCGTCGCGCCCGAAGCGCGCGAGGCGCTGCTCAAAGAGGCGGATAAACTCCGCGGGGCGGGCGAGGGATTCATCGTCCGCACGGCGGCGGAAGGCGCGGGCAAACGCCATTTAAAGATCGAATCGGAGTACTTAAAGCGCCTTTGGCGCTCCGTGCAGGCAAACGCCGCTTCGGCGGCGGTGGGGGAAGCGGTCTTCCGCGAGTTTGACCTGCCTTTCAAAGTCATGCGCGACAGTCTCGGCGGCGGCGTGACGCGCATCTATGTCAGCGATAAAGAATTATACGGGAAGGTCGTTTCGCTTGCGCGCATGCGCCCCGATCTCGGTGAACGCAAAGTCGAGCTGTACACCGGCGCGGTGAGTATGTTCCGTGCATTCGGGCTTGCCGAACAGCTCCGCGCGCTGCCTTCGCGCACCGTCCCTCTGGAAAACGGCGGATACCTCGTTGTGGACCGTGCCGAAGCGATGACGGTCATCGACGTCAATACCGGAAAATTCATCGGCGAGAACGATCTGGAGAGCACCGTATTCGAGACCAATCTCATTGCGGCGCGCGAGATCGCGCGGCAGGTGCGGCTGCGCAACGTGGGCGGCATCGTCGCCGTCGACTTCATCGATATGACGGAAGAGGAGCACCGTCTCGCCGTCAACGCGGCCTTGGAAGAGGCGCTTTCGGCGGACCGCGCCAAGTGCCGCGTACAGCCGATGAATGAACTGTGCGTGACGCTTTTCACCCGTAAGCGCACCTGCGCCGAGGCAACGGACTTCTTCCTGAAACCCTGCACCCATTGTACGCGGCAGGGATATGTATTCTCCGATATATACATGGCGCTCCGTATCCGCAGCGATATATCAGACTATTTTGCGAACGGGTACAACGCCGTGGTCATCGAGCTCAGCCGTACGCTCATGCAGAGCATTCTCTCCGGAAAAATGTTTTCGGAAGACGTGCGCGGGGCGTGGAAGGAAAAGCGCGTCTATCTTGTGCCGCATTCCACATGGCACGAGGAGACGTACACCATTCGCGGCGACAACGCGCCCATTCTCACCCTTCCGGATGACGCGCAGATA
>CALVLR010000152.1 GCA_944340685.1 uncultured Clostridia bacterium
GTTGATCTTCAAAATCTTCATCTGGTATTCGCCGTTGGGCGCCTTGACGGTGACGGTATCGCCCTTCTTGTGCCCGATGAGCGCCGCGCCGACGGGAGACTCGTTGGAGATGATGTTCTTCATCGGATCGGCTTCCGTCGTACCCATGATGGTATATACGATGTCCTCGTCGAAGTCGAGGTCGTGCACCGTGACCTCCGAACCGAAGTGGACGACGGAGTTATCCGTGCTCTCTTCGATGACGACGGCGTTCTTGATCTGATATTCAAGCTCTTCGATGGCGCGCTCGTTGGAAGCCTGCTCGTTGCGCGCCGCATCGTACTCGGCGTTCTCTGAAAGATCACCGTGGCTGCGCGCCTCGGCGATACGCTGAACGATCTCCTCTCTCTTGACTTTCCGAAGATACTCGAGCTTTTTGACCGCTTCGTCGTAGCCCTGCTGCGTCATGGGAAATTCTGCCATTTTTCCTTATCCTCACTTGATTTCCCGTGAGATTATCGTGCTTGCGGGAAATCTAAAAGACGACCGTGACTTCCGAGCCTCGGAAATCACGGCATCCTCTCATTGCACGCCATTATACCCTATTTTATGCGCCTTGTCAACCTACTTTGTGGCGGACGGCGGATTTTTCCGCAATTTTTCAAGAAAGCGGCCGATGCGGGAGACCGCTTCTTCCAGCTCCGCCATGCCCGTCGCGTACGAACAGCGGACATGGGTGTCGCCGCATGTGCCGAAGGCGTTCCCGGGGACGACGGCGACCTGCTCCTCCATGAGCAGGCGCTCCGCAAACTGCTCGCCCGTCAGCCCCGTTGCCGCGACGGACGGGAACACATAGAACGCTCCGCGCGGCTCAAAGCAGGTAAGCCCCAATTCGTTGAAGGCGGAGACGAGGTAGCGGCGGCGCCTGTCGTATTCGGCGCGCATCTTCTCCACCGAGGCGAACCCGTCCTGAATCCCCCCCGCGAGCGCGGCAACCGCCGCATGCTGGGAGGTGCGCGGCGCGCACAGCATGGTGTACTGATGCACTTTGAGCATCGCCTTATCGAGCGCCGCGGGCGCGCAGGTGAAGCCGACGCGCCAGCCCGTCATGGCGAATGCCTTGGAAAAGCCCGACAAAAGCACGGTGCGTTCCCGCATGTTCCCGAGCGAGGCGACGGAGCAGTGTCTGCCGCCGTACGTCAGCTCGGCATAGATCTCGTCGGAGATGACGAGAAGATCGTGCTTTTCGATGATCGGCACAATGGCTTCGAGCTGTTCCCTGGTCATGATCCCGCCCGTAGGATTGTTGGGATAGGCGAGAATGATCGACTTGGTTTTGGGCGTGATCGCCGCTTCCAGCGCCTCGGGCGTGACGATGAAACCGTTTTCCGCCGTACAGCGCACGGAGACGGGTACACCGCCCGAGAGTGAAACGATGGGCGCGTACGAGACATACGCGGGATCGGGCATGAGCACCTCGTCGCCCGCTTCGCAGGTGGTGCGCAGCACCAGATCGATCCCCTCGCTCGCGCCGACCGTGACGATAATGCGCTCGGCGGGGTAATCCACTTCGAACCGCTCCTTGAGATAGCGGGAGATGAGCTGGCGCAGCTCCGCAAGCCCGCGATTGCCCGTGTACTGCGTGTACCCCTTCTGAATGGAGCGGATCCCCGCGCTGCGGATATCCCACGGCGTGACGAAATCCGGCTCGCCCACGCCGAGGGAAATGGCGTCGGGGAGCGTCTCCACAATGTCGAAATATTTGCGGATGCCGCTCGGTTTGAGCTGCTTTGCCCGCTCGGTGAGGAAATCTCTCATGGCTGTACGGAGAGCCTCCTCTTCTTCTCTTTCCCGAAGGTGAGCGCCCCTTCGATCTTATATTTTTTGAGGATAAAGTGCGTCGCGGTGGACAGCACGCAGTCGAACGTGGAGATGCACTCCGAGACAAACCGCGAGACGGATTTGATGGACTTCGCCTCGACGATGACGAGAAAATCGTACGCACCGCTCATGAGATAGAGCGTTTTGACCTCTTCGTGACCAGCGATCTCCTCGGCAACGCCGTCAAACCCCGACCCGCTGCGGGGCGCGATCTTGACCTCGATGAGCGCCTCCACGCATTCATCTTCCTCTTCGTCGAGATTGGCGATGGCGGTATACTTGACGATGGTGCCTCTCCGCTCCATATCGCGGATGGCGGCGCGCACCGTCTCTTCCTGCTCCCCGAGCATGACGGCGACTTTGGCGGCGTCTGCGCGGCAGTCTTCACTCAGAATATCGAGAATGTCTCTTTCCAGCTTGTTCATATGGCCCTCCCCGACGGCTTTTCTTGTTATTATACTCCATCCGCGTTTTCAAGTCAAATATATTTGCTTTTTCGGGGTAATTTTCGTATAATGGTGGCATGTTTCGAATTTGGGCAAAAGTATTGAAAGAGGGGCACATCGTCCGCCAGACGACGTATGCGCGCGAGGAAAAATTTACCTATTCGCGCTTTTTTGAATATCTTGCCGAGATCTGCGGCGAGCTGGACGTGCCCACGCCCGTGCTTTTAAAAACGCATATCTTCAACTATGCGAAATTCAATCACGTTGTCTTCCGCCCTTCCGATTTCATGGAATCCGTTCCGTTCGACAGGTTGGTGTTGGAAAATATTCTGTAAAAGTTCACGAATTTCTTTTTGAACTGACAAAAAGAAATTCCGTGAGTTTCAGGGAAACCCCGCAGTCGCTATGCTTTGCGCGTGGTTTTCCTCGATAGCGCGCAGTTCGCAACAGTTTGGCGCGCGCTATCTCACCTTTCCGCGGGAGCGCAGGTATGCGCAAATATGGGGCGCGGGCGGAGGGAGACCCTCCTTGCGCGAGTATTTTATAACTTGCCTCCCTCTTGGAGGGAGGTGTCGACGCAGTAAAACTGCGCCGACGGTGGGAGTTTTTGCTATCAATTCGTTGCAAAAGGCGTCACTTGTTATGCCTTTTGCTCTCGGCGACACCGAGGTAGAATGTCGCCTGCGGTACTTCGAGCCTACGGCTCTCGTGCGCCGCTTCGTCGGAATTCTCTTGCAAGCAAGACTTCCTCCTCGCGTCGGACACAAATTGCCGCTTGAAATGGCAATTTCTTAGTTCGCGGCGCGCGCACGCCACACCGTGGCGGTGCGCATAAAGCACCACTCACCACAATTTGCTGCTCACGCAGCTTCCGCGAAAGAGTGAGCCGCCGCGTGCCATTATGTTGCAAAATAGCGGCGGCGAGAGAAAACCCGCGGTTAGCCGCAGGCGTGTCCGCGGGTTTTCTCTCAAAATCACGAAGATTTTCCGCGTCAGTTCGCGGAAAATCCGTGAACAAGTGTTGAGGTGTTTTATGCTCTGGCTGGAATCTGTCACGTTTCCGGATGCGGACGAAGAATTTGACTTCCGCCTTGCCGAAAAACGGACGTGTTACAATTCGATGTATCCCTTCTTCGTGCTCTCGCAGCGCTCTTTTTCGCGCATCGATTTTGCGCCGCTCACCCTGCTCGCGGGCGGGAACGGCTGCGGCAAGACGACGGCGCTCAACGTGATCGCCGAAAAACTTGCGCTCAGGCGCAGCGCCCCCTTCAACCGCTCGCCCTTCTTCGGAGAATATGTGAAACTGTGCGGCTGCGCCTGCCGCCCGCTGCCCGAGCACGCCGCCGTGATCACGAGCGACGACGTGTTTGACTTTATGCTGGACGCCCGCGCGCTCAACGAGGGCGTGGAAAAACGGCGGGAAGCGCTCATGCGGGAGTATCTGAAATTGCAGGATACCCCCATGCGTTTCCGCTCGCTCGACGACTACGAAGCCCTGAAAGACAGCACCGACGCATACTGTAAGGGAAAAATACGAACCACGCCTTTGGCGGCATCTTTTCGGCATCTTTTTGCTCATCTTCCTTGCAATACGCGGGTATTGCTTCGTCATCTTCACAAAAATCCGGCGCGAAAATCTTCTCGCCAAAGGTGCAAAGCAATCAAAAGCGGCAGATGTGCGTCTCAGACGCGGCGAAGCCCGCGGCGCGTGCTCGGCGGCACGGGCAAGGGGTTCAACAAAGTATGAGCGTGCAGATTCCGCTTTTGATCGGGTTCGTATTTTTCCCTTACAGTATAGCGCATGACGCAGTCGCGCTATGTCCGCGAGCGGCTGCAGGGCGAGGTGCGCGAGCGATCCAACGGCGAGAACGCGTTCATGTTCTTCACCGAGAAATTGCAGGACGGCGGGCTGTACCTTCTGGATGAGCCGGAAAACAGCCTCTCCCCCGCGCGGCAGAGGGAACTTGCGCAGCTTCTGGAGAACGCGGTACGCTTCTTCGGCTGTCAGATCGTGGCGGCGACGCACTCCCCGTTTCTTCTCGCCATGCGCGGCGCGAAGATCTATGACCTCGACGCCGACCCCGTGGACGTGAAACGCTGGACGGAACTGGAAAGCGTGCGCACCTGGCGGGATTTTTTTCGGGAACGCGAGAGCGATTTCAGAAAATAACGCCCAAAACATTGCCGCCCGCCGCATTTTCATGCGGCGGGCGGCGTTTCTTTTACGTCCCGCAGACGATCAGGGCTGTGCCTCTTCCTCCTCAGGCTCCTCCTGTTTGCCGGCAAGCGCTTCGCCGATCCGGTCAAACATGACAGTGAGCACAAACGCGACGATAAAACAGATCCACGACGGATGCCATATTGCGTACACAAGCCCGATAAAGAGATAGACGTCGACCGAAAGCAGCATGACCATGCCCGCAAGCCCCTTGAAAATGCGCGCCGAGAGCGGAAGCGCGGCGTCATCTTCGTCGTTGCGGGAGACCGTATCGACGAAGGCGCACAGCGAAAATGCAAGCAGGAACACGAGCCAGCCCGGGTGCCACGCGCCCATCAGCCCGCCCAGACAGAAGAACGCAACGGCGGCGCAGAGAAAAATGCCCCCGCTGACCGCTGCGCCGATGGCGCGCGTTTTGCTGATGCGCCTGTCTTTTGCTGCGCCGTCCGCGGGCAGCTCTTCCGCAGGCGTTGCATCTTCGGATACAAGCTCCGCCGCCCCTTCCGACGCGGCGAGCGGCTCCTGCGGCGAAGAGACATCGCCGCGCATGAGTTCATCCATCGTGACGCGGAAGATCTCGCACAGCGCAATGATCTTTTCCGTCTCCGGATAAGCCTCGCCCGTCTCCCATTTGCTGACGGACTGGCGGGATACCCCGAGCGCCTCGGCAAGCCCCTCTTGCGTCACTTTGTCGCGCTTTCTCAGAAATTGCAGGTTTTCGGCAAATGACATCTTGATAACTCCTTTGTTTTTGTACTGAGAGTTTACCACACGGCGGAAGCTTTTTCAACCACCTTATGCGTGCTTTTTGCGCAACTTACGGTTGCATTTTGAATTTTTGCGGGAAAAACGCCGCCGCTGCATTTACCCCTGGCGCCCTCGCTGAGGGAGCCGGCGAGCGATCGCGAGACTGAGGGAGTTTGGGAAACGATCCGACTTACAAAGTACGCGTCCCCGACTCCCACCGCCCCTTCGGGGCACCTCCATCAAAGAGGGAGGCAGCGCGCACACCGCACTGCGGTGCGCATAATGCGCCGCTCGCCCTTCCGCCGGCGCCCCATATTTGCGCATACCTGCGCTTCAGAGGAAAGAGGGCAGGCGGCATTGCTCAACGGTTGCCAACAACGCCGCCGAAAGAAACCCGCGGATAGGCGCAAGCCGTACCCGCGGGTTCTCTTTCAAAATCACGGCTTTTTCTTTCATCCGTTTGAAAGAAAAAGTATGAGCTCTTTTACTGCCAATCGCAGACGTTGACCCACTTCGCGAGGAACTCCTGCTCTTCGGGCTTGCCCTTGACGGACTGCGAAGCCGCAACGATGGGCAGGATGCGCTGAACGTACTGGATCGCCGTATCCGTCTTGGTGCAGAAGAGTTTGAGATATTTTTCCGCAAGCGCGTCTTTCCCCTGCAATTTGAAGATGAGGTAGGTGCGCGCTGCGTCCGCCGAGCCGTTGCCCTGCGTGGCATGCGACCAGTCGATGATGTAGGGCGTGCCGTCCTTGGTGATGATGACGTTTGAGGGCTGGAAGTCGCCGTGGCAGAGCTTTACATGGCGGGGCAGCCCGTCGAGCCGCATATGCAGATCGTAGCGCACCGTCGCGGGATAGGCGCTCGCCGAGATCTTGGCGTGCATCTTATCGCGCAGATGCCCCAGAAGCGGCACCTTTTCTTTGCTCATACGGATCTGAAGATCGACGAAGAAGTTGAGATATTCGTCCTCTTTTTCGGGGTGCTTCGCCATGAGCGCTTCCAGCGTCTCGCCCTCGATGAAGTCCCAGATGAGCGCCCAGCGGCCGTCGACGACGGTGACCGCCTGCACTTTGGGGATATTCAGCCCCGTCTCTTCAACGCGCGCCTGATTGAGCGCCTCGTTGAGGATCCCCGCTTTGGAATAGCTCTCATCAAACGTCTTGATGAGCTTGTCGCCGTCGCGATAGAGCTTTTTCCCTGCGCTTTCGTGAATGAGTTCCATAAACAATTCCTCCTTATCGGCGGGGAACTATCCCGCAATTTCTTTCGCACTCTATTATACCTGAAAAAACCGGAGAAGTAAATACCCTTTTGAAAAAAATCCCGATTTTTTTGCATGAACAGCGGCGCGCGCCAAAGGGCGCGCGCCGCAGAGGTTTGCGGGTGAATTATACTATTAAGTGCAACAGATGAGGGAGAAAAAAAGTAGTTCATACAAATCTGTGGTAAAATAGAGTTGCAAAACCAATTTACTACAAAGGAGATCTGTATGAACTACCACCATTTTA
>CALVLR010000153.1 GCA_944340685.1 uncultured Clostridia bacterium
GATGCTGCTTTTTGGAGCTGATCTCCAGATATGTCCCGTAATCGCGGCAGCACTTGGCGACTTCAACGGGATCTGCAAAACAACAGTAATTCAGGTGCGCAAGAATATCGACGGGATTTCGCTTGACGGCGTTGATGTATGCCTGCGTCGTATATCTGACAAGGCTCTTCGGCGCCTTCCAATGCAACTTCGAGCGCATGTAACTTCCGATCCCGAGCTTTGTATCGCGCAGCTTTTCAAAATGGACAAAAACATGCACGCCCATCACGAACAGGTCAAACGTTTCAAAGTCTCTCTCCGTAAAATCGCACAGCCCCGAGATCCCTCTCAGATTATTTTCCAGTCCTAAAAGGCCTTTTACGCCCGTCTGCGCTTCAGCGGCGCGCAGTTCCCCGATGTACCGCGAGAGTTCCCTGCGGCGAAGCCCGAAACTGAGATGGGAAAAGCCGTGCTCCGTGCATCCGATCGCGCTGAGCCCGACTTTTTTCGCCTGTTCAAAATTTTCAAGCAGGGTATTTTTTCCATCCGAATATTTTGTGTGCGTATGAAAATCTGCCGTAAGTTTCATAAAAGTTTCCCGATATGTAGATTAAAATACATTTGTAACGATCGTTATGGAATGCGGCGGAATTCCTCCCGCAGAAGGATCCCCGTCTGCATCTGTACACGCGCCCTGACAAGCTCTGCAAGCGCCGAGACGTCGTCTGACGAGCCGCCCTCATTGAGGATAAAATTCGCATGTACATCGGAGACGCGCGCCCCGCCCACGCGGGTATTTTTCAAGCCGCACGCTTCGATCAGCTCCCCCGCCGTCTTACCCGGCGGATTGACGAATGCACAGCCCATACTTCTGCCCTTGGGAAGCGCGGCGCGGCGGCGACGGTAGAAACACGCCTCCGTTGCGATCGTGGCGGCGTCGGAGCGTTTTCCGTTCAGATAAGCCCCTAAAACCGCAAGCCCGCCCTGAAAAACGCTCTCCTTTTCGGAAAAGGCGCAATCCTTTTGCGGGATCAGATACAATTTCCCCTTTTCGGAAGCCAGGACCTGCTCCGTGACGTCGGAAAAATGCAGCTCGCGCACGCCCGCATTCATCGTGATGCCGCCTCCGACGGAAGTCGGGATCCCCGAGAACGCTTCCAACCCGCCGATGAGACGCTCCGCTGCAAACGAGAGCAGTCTCCCGCCCGTAACGCCCGCGCCCGCATAAATGCGCGTGCCGTCCGCATACAGGGCGCTGAGGGAGGAAAAACAGACGACTACACCTTCAAACCTGCCGTCGGCAGGCAGTACGTTTGCGCCCGTACCGAGAAAACAATGCGGAACTCGCTCTGTCCACAGCCATAACAAAAGCTCTGCCGCCTCTTCGGCAGCAGCAGGATATGCCGAGGCCGCAGCGCTTCCGCCGCAGCCGATCGTCGTATGGCGCGCGAAGGAAAAATCCCTTGTAAGTTTCAGACGGGGAAACCGCTCCCGAAGGCGTGTTGCAAGGTCCAAATTCCCACCTCTCATATCATACCATATTTGAAGCCGTATTTCAAACAGTTTTCAAAAAATTTCGCAGGAATTTTACAGATTCGCCCATGCGCAGCGCCTGTACAAACGCAGATATATGTTCCTCATCCGCAAACGCTTCCATCGTATACCCCTCTGCGCCCGCAACGGGAAACATGCCAATATCGGAAAGCATGCTCTGCACCGTCTCCGAGCGCAGTATGTCGATGAAAAACAGCGCGTCGTCGTAGCTCTGTTCAGAGAGCACCGCTGCGTACTGATACAGGTCGCAATAGGCCGGAAGCTCCTTTTCATAGACCGCCGCTCCGCGCGAGGCAAAACGGCATCTGTCGCGCTGCGTCCCCAAAAGATAGCGAAACTTGCCGCCGAGAAAATCGACATAAGCCGTAAGCGATTGTGTTTCCGTCCCGCGGATCTCCGAAAAATACGCTGCCGCAACGGAAAGATTGCTTCCGCCGACCGAAATTGCCGTATCTCCGGAAGCGGAAAAATCATCGGTCAGAGAGAACAGAAAGTACTTCCCGCGGCACCACGGAAGCGCGCGGTCACCGTCCGCGAAAGACTCCCCGAGCGGAAGCGCATACGCCCCGAACGCACTCAGACAGCCCCCGAAGGACAAGACGTCCGGCATCTCTCCTTCGGCAAGCGCTGCAAGCGCGCCCTCTTGCGTCACGCTCGTGACAAGGTAGCGGACGCCCTCTCTCTCGCGTTCTGCAAGCAAGGCGGCACGTTTTAAAAAGGAGGTCCGGGAACCCTTCCCGCCCTCAAACGTATCGACGTTCCACACGCGCACGATCCGCACTTCCTCTCCCCGAACCTGCCCGCCGCGCGGCAATAAGAATACGGCGAGCAGAACTGCGGCAAGGACAAAAAACGGGAGCGCGCGCCATGTAAAGCGAAAGACTCGTTTCATCTTTCTAATATATACGTTCTGTGCGTAAAAATATTCCGAAAATGGTTCGGGAGGAGCGAACGCCCCTCCCGCAGTCCTCCCGTACGCACGGCGCGCGAAAAGACCTATATCTGAAAGCGCGCCGTATACGCGGCACACTACACTTTCAGTCTTTGCGCACGATGAAAAATTATTCGGGTTTTGCCGCAGAAACCCGACGCCGATAACCCTTTAAAAAAAGAGAGGGTGACCCCTCTCCCATCTTTTTTGTTAACCGCGCTTGCAGAAGCTGTCGCAGCAGGTGCAGTGCTCGCAGTCGCAGGTGTTGCCCACATGAATGGTAGTAAGCTCGCAGTGCATGCCGTCGCGGTTGTACTTGCAGTCCGTCACCCCGCAGGAGACGCCGCTGTTGATACCGTTTTGCATCCTTCAACCTCCTTTTATGCCGTCAGTATATGCAAATTTCGGGAAATTATCGGAAACAGCATTGACAAACGCGAAAATCCCATGTAGAATATAGGAAACACAGGAGGTATTTTATGAAGGTTATTTTAAAGGCGGACGTGAAGGGCAGCGGCAAAAAAGGAGATATTATTGAAGTCTCGGACGGCTACGCCAGAAATTTCCTCCTCAAAAAAGGGCTTGCAGAAGTTGCGACGGCAAGCGGGATCAACGAAGCGCAGCAACGCCGCAATGCGGACGCTTTTCATAAAGCAGAGAATGAAAAAACACTTCGCGCGCAGGCAAAGGAGCTGGAAGGCAAGCAGGTCACCCTCTCCATCCGTACGGGCGAAAACGGACGGGTTTTCGGTTCGGTGACGACGGCGCAGATCGCGGGCGCGCTTGCGGAACTCGGATACGACGTAGATAAAAAGAAGATCTCGACCAAGGAAGCCATTAAAACCGTGGGACTCTTTGACGCCGAGATCAGACTCATGGAAGGCGTCACGGCAAAAATCATCGTCAACGTCGTCCCTATGGCATAACTGTTTTACAGAACGTTTTCATACCCCAAAGCGGCGCAGCAAGTATGCTGCGCCGCTTTGGTTATTCGAGAGATACCCCTTTCGGGGAAGCGTATGATTGATGACATTTTAAAATATTATAAAAAGCAAAGGCGCAGAAACAAGAACATTTCTGCGCCTTTGTGTGCTTTTGACTCGTTTAATATGACAAAATTTGTCATATTATTTCAGACATAATACTTTGCAAGCGGATAAAATATGCCATTTAAGGAAGTTGGATCTCATAGAGATCTTTCTCAGGAAGCTTTTTGGTGGAGTCGTTCACGAAGCGGCGAAGTTCGGCAGCTCCCTTCTCGACGGGCGCATTGACGCCCGCGCCCGCGACGCATCCGCCCGGGCAGCCCATGCCTTCGATCAGGCAGCCGTTCTTTTTGCCGAGTTTGGCGAGAAGCAATATCTTCTTGCATTCTTCCAGCCCCTCCGCATGCTCGATCTTGACCTCAACGTCGGGATAATATTCATGTACGCAGGCGCCGACCGCTGCCGCAACGCCGCCCGCGACGCCGTAGCCGCGCCCTGCGGCTGTTGCGTCGTGAATAGGATCTTCTTTGTCATAGGTCGAGAAATCGATCCCCTTCGCCTCAAAAATCGCCGCAAGTTCTTCGAATGTGATGACGAAATCGACGTCGCTTCGTACTGTACGGCGGCGCGCTTCCAGCTTTTTCGCTGCGCACGGCCCGATAAAGACGACGCGCGCCTCGGGGCGCTTTTGCTTGATGGAGCGGGACGTTGCCACCATGGGCGTGAGCGCGCTGGAAACTTTGTCCACCATATCGGGGAACTGCAGTTTTGCAAGCATACTCCATGCGGGGCAGCAGGACGTCAGAAGGAAGGGAAGTTTCCCCGTTGCGACTTCCGTCGCATAGTGATGCGCTTCCGTCGCCGCACCCACGTCTGCGCCGTGGGCAACCTCGTAAACTTCCTTGAACCCGATATCCTTGAGCGCCGCTTTGATCTTCCAGAGCGTAACATTGGGTCCGAACTGACCGACAATGGAAGGCGCGACCTCCGCAACGACCTCGTCGCCCTTTTTGATGGCGCGGATAAGCTGATAGATCTGCGATTTATCTGCGATCGCTCCGAACGGACAGCTGACCATGCACTGCCCGCAGCCGACGCACTTCTTGGGATCGATGCTTGCGCGCCCCAGCCCGTCGCTCGAGATCGCCTTCACGCCGCACGCCTGCGCGCAGGGACGCGTTCTGTGGGCGATCGCCTCGTACGGGCACGCAGCCTTGCATTTTCCGCACTTGATGCACTTGCTCTGGTCGATGACCGCCTTTCCCGTTTTGGGATCGCGCGAGATCGCCCCCTTGGGGCAGACAGACATGCAATAGCGCGCGACGCATCCGCGGCACTGATCGCTGACTTCGTACTTATTTTCCTCGCAGCGGTCGCACGCCGAGGGAATGACCTGCATCAGCGGCGGCTCATAATAGCTGTCGGAAATATTGCTCGCACTCAGTCCGTTCGTGATATGCGCAGGACGATCCTGCGGATTGAGCGACATACCCATTGCAAGGCGGACGCGCTCAGAAGCGATCGCACGCTCGCGGTAGATACTTTCACGGTATTGCGGCGTCTCCGTCGGCGTGATCTTATAAGGAATTTCCTCAAGATCGCTCGCAACGTTTTCCGAATCAAACGCGACTTTCGCGACCTCGACGAAGACCTGCCGCCTCAGTTTTTTGACCGAAGTTTCCAGACCTCTCATATTCTTCTTCCTCTCAATCTATTTTTGTATCGGAATGAGGGCAAGGTTCCCCTCGCCCTCCGTCCGGATACGCTTTCTCTTATTTCTTCTTGCGGTTGGAACGACCGTAATATGCGTTGAGGTACATCTCCTTGATCTCACTCATGAGCGGATAGCGAGGATTCGCCCCCGTGCACTGATCGTCGAATGCATCTTCCGTCATCTGATCGAGACGGGCAAGGAACTGCTCTTCCGTGACTTTGTCTCCGAGCGCCTCCTTGATCGTCTTGGGCTGACCGATGGCTTCCTGAAGCTCTTTCAGCTTCTTGATGAGCGCTTCAACGAGCTCGTCGTCGTTCTTGCCTTTCAGGCCGATGTAGCGGGCAACGTCCGCATAGCGTGCCTTGCACTGAGGATATGCGTACTGCGGGAAGGTGCCCATCTTGGTAGGCTGCTCTGCGCTGTTGAAGCGGATGACTTCTTCCAGCATGAGAGAGTTTGCCATACCGTGAGGGATGTGCCAGTAGGAACCGAGCTTGTGCGCCATGGAGTGGCAGACGCCGAGGAAGGCGTTTGCGAACGCCATACCTGCCATCGTAGCGGCATTTGCCATGCGCTCACGCGCCTCTGCGTCATGCGCGCCCTTTTCGTAAGCGGCGGGCAGATACTCGAAGATAAGCTTGGCAGCTTCCTTTGCGATGCCGTTGGTGAAGTCGGTCGCCATCACGGAAGCGATCGCTTCGAGCGCGTGGCTCATCGCGTCGATACCCGAGCAGGACGTCAGTCCCTTCGGAATGCTCATCATAAGATCGGAATCGACGATCGCCACATCGGGCATGAGCTCATAATCTGCAAGCGGGTACTTCGTTCCCGTCTTCTCGTCGGTAATAACGGCAAAGGGCGTGACTTCCGAACCGGTACCTGCCGTCGTGGGGATCGCCACAAAGAGCGCCTTGTCCCCCATGTGCGGGAAGGTATAAACGCGCTTGCGGATATCCATGAAGCGCATTGCCATATCCTGGAAATCCACTTCGGGATGCTCGTACATCACCCACATGATCTTTGCAGCGTCCATAGGCGAACCGCCGCCGACCGCAATGATCACATCGGGACCGAAGTCGCGCATCTGCTTGACGCCCTCGTTCGCGCAGGCAAGCGTAGGATCGGGCGTGACGTTGAAGAACGTCGCGTGCATGATGCCCTCTTGATCGAGAATATCGGTGATCTTCTTCGTGAAGCCGCTCTGATACAGGAAACCGTCCGTAACGATGAACGCCTTCTTCTTGTTATAGACCTGCTTGCCAAGCTCCTTGAGCGCAACGCCAAGGCAGCCGCGTTTGAAATAGACCTTTTCGGGTGCTCTGAACCACAGCATATTTTCCTTCCTCTCCGCAACAGTCTTGATATTGATGAGGTGCTTGACGCCGACGTTTTCGGAGACGGAGTTGCCGCCCCACGAACCGCAGCCCAGCGTGAGTGACGGGGGCATTTTGAAGTTGTACAGATCGCCGATGCCGCCCTGCGAGGAAGGCGTATTGATCACGATACGGCAGGTCTTCATGATGGAGCGGAAATACGCGATCTTGTCCGCGCCCGTCTCAACATTGATATACAGCGACGAAGTATGGCCAAGGCCGCCGTCCTTGATGAGCCGGTCTGCTTTGGCGACAGCTTCCTCAAAGGTTTCCGCCTTGTACATCGCAAGCACAGGCGACAGCTTCTCGTGCGCGAACTCCTCGGAAAGCTCGACGGACTCCACTTCGCCGACGAGCACTTTGCTGCCAGCGGGCGCCTTGAATCCGGAGAGTTCCGCGATCGTGCATGCGCTCTGGCCGACGATCTTGGCATTGAGCGCGCCGTTGATGATGATCGTCTTTCTGACCATATCCGTCTCTTCGGGAGAGAGGAAATATGCGCCGCGGAGCTGCATCTCCTTCTTGAACTCGTCATATACGTCTGCAAGGACGATCGTCGACTGCTCGGAAGCACAGATCATGCCGTTATCAAACGTCTTGGAATGAAGGATGGAAGAAGCGGCGAGCTTGATGTCCGCCGAAGAATCGATGATCGCGGGCGTATTGCCTGCGCCGACGCCGAGCGCCGGCTTTCCGGACGAATATGCCGCCTTGACCATGCCGGGGCCGCCCGTTGCAAGGATCATATCCGCTTCACGCATGATCATGCCGGAGAGCGGAACCGTGGGCTGATCGATCCAGCCGATGATGTCTTCGGGAGCGCCCGCTTCGACCGCGGCTTCCAGAACGTTTTTCGCCGCCTCGATGGTGCACTGGTTCGCACGGGGGTGAGGCGGAATGATGAGACCGTTGCTCGTTTTCAGGCAGATGAGCGACTTGAAGATCGGCGTAGACGTAGGGTTGGTCGTGGGAATGACCGCCGCAAGCACGCCGACAGGCTCTGCAATGCGGG
>CALVLR010000154.1 GCA_944340685.1 uncultured Clostridia bacterium
ATCTTCTCCTGCGCGACGTCCTCCGCGTGCTGGGTGGAGACGACGACGGTATCCACGCGCACGGGCGCTTTCCCTTCGTACTCGACGGTGACCTGCGTCTTGCCGTCGGGACGGAGATAGGTCAGAAGCCCGCTCTTGCGCACGTCGGTAAGCTTTTTGGCGAGCTTGTGGGCAAGCATGATAGGCAGCGGCATCAGCTCCTCCGTCTCGCGGCAGGCGTAGCCGAACATCATGCCCTGATCCCCCGCGCCGAGCAGGTCATACGCCTCGCCGCCCGCCTTCTTCTCGGCGGACGCGTTCACGCCGAGCGCAATGTCGGCGGACTGCCCGTGAATGAGCTGAATAATATTGCAGGTATCGCAGCCGAAATCGCCCGATTCGTAGCCGATCTCGCGGATGACGCGGCGGGCGATCGCCTCGTAGTCCACCTTCCCGCGGCAGGAGACTTCGCCAGTCAGAAAGAGCGTATTGTACGCCGCGCAGCACTCGATCGCCGAGCGCGCGTGCGGGTCGAGCTTTAACAGCTCGTCAAGAATATGATCTGCAATGCTGTCGCACACTTTATCGGGGTGCCCTTCCGTGACGCTTTCACTTGTAAAAAACCGTTTCATATGTTATCCCTCGTAATTACCCGTCTATTATAGAAGATAGCGGAAAAAATGTCAACGAGAATGGGCTTTGTGCGGGCGGCTTTTTGCGGCGCGGCATACATTTGCGATTGCATTTTGCACGATTGCATGGTATAATCGTACATATGAATTGCACCCTTTGCCCCGTCGGGTGCGGGGCGGACAGAAGCATACGCGCGGGCGCGTGCGGCGTGAAGGGGCTTACCGTGGCAAAATACTACCTGCATCCCTTCGAGGAACCACCCATCTCCCACAAAAACGGGAGCGGGACGGTGTTCTTCGGCGGGTGCTCCCTCAAATGCGTGTTCTGCCAGAATTATGAGCTCTCACGCGCCGAGCGCGGGCGGGAGATCACGCCCGAGGAGCTTGCAGACATCTTCCGCAAGCTCGAAGAGATGGGCGCAGACAACATCAACCTCGTCACGCCCGACCACGTTTCGGACGATATTGCGACGGCGCTCTCCCTGTATAAGCCGCATATTCCCGTCGTATACAACTCGGGCGGATACTGCAAAGTTGAGGCGCTCGAACGCATCGCACCCTATATCGACGTGTGGCTGCCCGACGTTAAATTTTATTCCCCCGCCCTCTCCGAGCGGTATACGGGGCGGAAGGACTATTTTTCCTATGCGAGCGAAGCCGTCCGCTATATGGCAAAAAAGCCCCTCGTCCGGAGTAATGACGGGAAGCTTCTTTCGGGACTCATCGTGCGCCATCTCGTGATGCCTTCGTGCACCTCGGACAGTTTGAAGATCCTCGACTTTTTGAAGGAAACGCTGCCCGAAGGCGCGCCCCTCTCCCTCATGCGGCAGTATACGCCGATGGGAGAATTTGCAAAATACCCCGAACTTCGCCGCACACTGACGGCGCAGGAGTACGGGCGCGTCGTCGACTATGCCCTCGCGCTCGGATTTGCCCCCCTGTATACGCAGGAGAAAGAGAGCGTGGGCAAGGCTTATATCCCCGACTGGGATTTTTAAGGCTCAGTCCGTAAGATCGTCGAGGAGTCTGACGAGGCGCTCGGTAAGCCTGGCGCATTCGTCCGGCGGGGCGTATTTGAGGCGCTCGCGGATGCGCTCGATCTCAAACAGTTTGTTGCTCATACCCCTAATTTTTGCATTTCAGGAGAAAGTATGCTCGCCGCATTTGAACATGTGACATTCGGATACGCAGGCGTTCCCGTCGTGGAGGACGTCTCTTTTACGCTGCACGAAAAGGAGCGCGTCGGCTTTCTGGGCGGCAACGGCGAGGGAAAGACGACCATTCTCCGCCTGCTCACGGGCGAGCTGACGCCCGACCGCGGGAGCGTCGTGAGAAAGCGCGACCTCTCGCTCGGCTACCTCGAACAGACGGGCGGCTTTACGGCGGACAGTACGGTGTACGGCGCCATGGAGGAGGTCTTTGAAGAGGACCGGCGGCTCTTGGAACGCCTGAAAGAGACGGAGCTTGCGATGGCGCACGCAAACGAAGCGGAAATGCGCGTGCTCGCGGCGCGGCAGGAGAGCCTCGCAAAGCGCATTGCCGCGCGCGACAGCTACCACACCGATGTGCGCATCCGCACCGTATTGAACGGCATGGGGTTTTCGGAGATGTACAGCCAAAATGTGGCGACCATGTCCGGAGGCGAGCGTACAAAACTCAAACTGTGCCGCCTGCTTTTAGAGGAACCGGAGCTGCTCGTTTTAGACGAGCCGACCAACCACCTCGACATGAACACCCTCTTCTGGCTGGAAGATTACCTCTCCTCATACAGAGGAGCGCTTCTCATCGTCTCGCACGACCGCTACTTTCTCGACCGTCTCACTTCGCGCACGCTCGCGCTGGAGAACGGGAAACTCTCTTCCTACAAAGGGAACTATTCCCGCTATAAGATCCTCAGAGAGGAAGAGCGCAAATCCGAGGAGCGCGCCTTTGAAAAGCAGCAGGAGGAGATCAGAAAGCTCCGCACCTATGTGGAGAAAAACATAGTGCGGGCGACGACCGCCTCAAGCGCGCAGAGCCGCGTCAAGCAGCTCGAAAAGATGGAAGTGCTCGAAAGGCCCACTCCGCCCAAGCATCCGCCCGTGTTCCGCTTTTCCTACAACGATACGCCCTACGAGCGCATTTTAAGCGCCGAGCACTTCGACCTCGCCGTGGAAGGCAGGACGCTCCTTCATGACGTCTCCTTCACCCTCATGCGCGGACAGAAATGCGCGATCCTGGGCGACAACGGCACAGGCAAGACGACGCTTTTAAAATTTCTGCTCTCCAAAGACGGCCGCGTTGCGCGCGGGCGGTTCGTGCGCATCGCCTATTACGACCAGGAAAACGCGCAGCTCGACCCCGCCGAGCGCGTGCTCGACGCCTTCTGGGGCGTGCACCGCACGATGAGCCGCACCGACGCGCAGTCCCTTCTCGCCCGCACGGGACTCGACGCCGAGGACATGGAAAAGAAAGTCTCCGAGCTTTCGGGCGGGCTGAAAGCAAAGCTCGCGCTTGCCCTTCTGCAGGCGGAGCGCGGCAATGTGCTCGTTCTGGACGAGCCGACCAACCACCTCGACCTCCCCGCGCGCGAAGCGCTGGAGAGTGCGCTCGCCGCCTTCGACGGCACGGTGCTCTTTGTCTCACATGACCGCCGCTTCATCGAGGCGATCGCAGACACCATCGTCTGCCTCGAAAACGGTACGCTCACCTCGTTTGCGGGGCGGTACGACGACTTTCTCGCACAGCGCAGGAGCGCCGCTCCCCTACCCATGTCCGAGGCAAAGCCGCAAAAAGAACAAAAGCAGGAGGGCTACCGTTCCAGGGAGGAGCGCGCGAAAGAGGCGAAAAAACGCAGCCGCATCCGCGAGATCGAGGCGCGCCTTTCCGCCCTCGAAGAGGAACAGACGGCGCTCACCGGGGAGCTCGCCGCCTGCGGCAGGGATTTCCGCCGCGCGGGAGAGATCACCGAACGCCTCTCTGCCCTCTCCGCCGAGTCAGACGCGCTCTACGAGGAGTACGGCGCGCTCATCGGCTGACCGCGCACAGCAACATACAAAAGCGCCCCGCGCGGGGGGCGCGGGGCGCTTTTATGTGAGACAGGAGTCATCCCGCCGCATTATTCAATGGCAATGGACTTGCTTGCGATCTGCTTGGGCGCAGCCTTGGGCACGGTGAGTTCCAACATACCGTTATCGTACTTCGCCTTCACATTCTCGACCTGCACATCGTCGCCGACATAGTAGCTTCTCTGGCAGGAAACGCGGCACTCGCGGCGCAGATACTTCGGGCTCTTCTCCTTGCCCTCTTCCTCTCTTTCGGACTTCTCGGCGCTCACCGTCAGATAGCCGTTTTCGAGCGAGACCTTGATCTCATCCTTCTTGAAGCCGGGCATCTCGATGGAGAGCTGATAGTCGCTGTCAGACTCCTTGATGTCGGTGCGCATGCTGTCGAGCTGTTCATCGTAAAACATGGGTTTGAAGAAGTCCTCGAACACATCGAACACATCCCCGTTATTTCTCTTCTGCAAATAGCTTTTCATATCTTTTTCTCCTTTGGAGCCTCCCCTTACGGAGGTCATATATAATATACCGCAAATCAAACTCGTTAAAACATTTCCAAACAAAAATTCGGAGGATTTTTTTATGAAAATAGCCATCGTTACGGGAGCCTCGTCGGGCATCGGAAAACTGCTCGCGACGGGACTGGAAGCGCCCGCCGCGTTTGACGAACTCTGGGTCATCGCCCGCGGCGAGGAAAAGCTCAAGGCGCTGCAATCGGAAGTCAAAGTACCCGTGCGGGCGATCCCGCTCGATCTGACGAAGGCAGAGAGCGTCGAAACAGTGAAGGCGCTGCTCGCCGAAGAGAAGCCCGCCGTCTCCGTGCTCATCAACGCGAGCGGCTACGGCGTGTTCGAACGGTTTGACCGCATTCCCGAAAAAGACGTTTCGGGCATGACCGACCTCAACTGCCGCGCTCTGGCGCTCATGATGTACGCCGTGCTCCCCTACTGTGAAAAGGGAAGCGTCATCGTGAATATCGCAAGCGTAGCGGCGTTCCAGCCCGTCCCCTTCGGCGCGGAATACGCGGCGACAAAAGCGTATGTGCTCGCGCTCTCGCGCGCCGTCAACAAGGAGATGAAACCGCGCGGTATCCGCGTGCTCGCCGTATGCCCCTATTGGACGAAGACGGCGTTCTTCGACCGTGCGAACGGAAATTCCGTGATCACCCACTTCGACTGCATGTACGACCCCGCCTTTATCGCAAGAAAGGCCTTCCGCGCCATGAAGAAGAGAAAGGACTACGTCGTTCCGGGGTTTGTCGCCAAGGCGACGCATGCGCTCACAAAGCTCCTGCCGCACTCCTTTGTGATGAAGGTCTTCATCGCGCAGCAGAAACTTAAAAATAAGTAAATTTTTACCATATGGCGCCGCGCGGCGTTCTTAAAAACGCCGCGCGGCTTTTTGTATTTACCTAAATTCGCAAAAATATGAACCCGCTGTCAATGCTCCGCAAAAGGCTTTTCTTCGTCAGCGACGCCGCCAAGACAGTGAGCACGCGCGTTGCTCAACTGTTGCGACAAACGCCGCCGAGGAAAACCTGACAAAAAGCCGCCGCCTTGCGGCGGCTGTTAGGTTTTCCTGAAAATCACGATTTTTCATTTGAAGATTCCGCACTACTCGCAAAAAAGATTTTGTAAAAAGATTTTTTGCGAAGAGGAGCGGCGAGCGTTTCAAGCATAGTGTTCGGCTTTGCCGAACATTTGCCAAATGCGCTCCGCCGCGACGACGTCAGTTCGAAAAGAATTTCGTGAACCCTACCGTATAAAATTCGTCCGCGAGGAAGGTTGCCTTCCGCTGCGGTACTACATTTGCGCATACCTGCGCTTTGGCGGAAGAGTGAGCTCGCGCGCGTCAAACTGTTGCGAACTGCGCGCGAGCGAGAGAAACCAAATGCAGAAGCGCAGCGAACATTGGGTTTCTCTTCAACTCACGGAAATTCTTTTCGTCAGTTCGAAAAGAATTTCGTGAACCCTACCGAATAAAATTCGTCCGCGACGAAGGGAGCCTTCCGCTGCGGTACTACATTTGCGCATACCTGCGCTTTGGCGGAAGAGTGAGCTCGCGCGCGTC
>CALVLR010000155.1 GCA_944340685.1 uncultured Clostridia bacterium
TGATCTCGCTGCCCATGAATACTGCCGTCACGGCGTCCACGCAGTGGTTCGAACGCACGCTCGACGATTCGGCGAACCGCCGCATCGTACTCGCGCAGGCGTTTTTAACGGTAGATGCGATCCTGAACATCTACCTCAACGTTGCGGAAAATCTTGTCGTCTATGAGAAGGTCATTGCAAAACACATCGCGGCGGAACTGCCTTTCATGGCGACGGAAAACATCATGATGGAGTGCGTGAAGGCAGGCGGCAACCGCCAGGAGCTCCATGAGCGTATCCGCGTGCTCTCTATGGAGGCGGGGCGCAACGTGAAGGTCGAGGGCGGCGAAAACGATCTTCTTGACCGCATTAAAAAGGACGGGATGTTCCGTCCCGTTTGGGATCGCCTCGACGATATTCTCGACGCGAAGAAGTTCGTCGGGCGCGCGCCGCAGCAGACTGTAGAGTTCATTGAGACGGAGATCGATCCGATCCTCGCACGGCACAAAGCTGAATTGGGCGAGCAGGGCGAGGTCCGCGTATAATTTAACGGAGACAGATATGAAAGTTTTGGTAACGGGCGGCGCCGGATTTATCGGTTCGCACACGGTGGTCGAGCTGCTCAATGCGGGGTTTGATGTCGTCGTGGTCGATAATCTGAGCAATTCCAACGAAGAGAGCATGCGTCGCGTCAAGGAGATCGCGGGCAGGGATTTTGCATTTTATTCCTACGATGTGCGCGACCGCGAAAAGCTGGAGAACATCTTTGTGGCGCACGCAATCGACTGGGTCATTCACTTCGCGGGGCTGAAAGCTGTGGGGGAGAGCGTGCAAAAGCCAATTCTCTATTACGATAACAACCTTGTTTCCACGCTGGTACTGTTGGAGACGATGGAAAAATTCGGTGTGCGGAATTTCGTGTTTTCGTCGTCGGCAACGGTGTACGGCGAACCCGAGCGCCTTCCGCTCGACGAGGAATGCCGTCTTTCGACGACGAATCCGTATGGCGCGACAAAACTCATGCAGGAGCAGATGCTCCGGGATCTCTACAAGGCGGACAACCGCTGGAACATCGCACTTTTGCGCTATTTCAATCCCGTCGGTGCACACCCGAGCGGGCGCATCGGCGAGGATCCAAAGGGGATCCCCAACAATCTGATGCCCTATGTGGCGCAGGTCGCAAGCGGAAAACTCAAAGAGATCGGCGTATTCGGAAACGATTATCCCACGCCGGACGGAACGGGCGTCCGCGACTATATTCACGTCGTCGATCTTGCGAAGGGGCATGTCGCAGCGATCGAAAAGCTCAAAGAGCCGGGCGTGCATATCTATAACCTCGGCACCGGAAACGGCTACAGCGTGCTGGATATGATCCATGCCTTTGAAAAAGCTTGCGGCAAAAAACTTCCGTATTCGATCAAGCCTCGCCGCGCAGGAGACGTTCCTGCATGCTACGCTTCCAGCAAAAAGGCGGAAGAGGAGCTTGGCTGGAGGGCGCAGTACGATCTGGAGGATATGTGCCGCGACCAGTGGAATTGGCAGAAGAACAATCCCAACGGCTACGAAAACTAAATTTTATGAATTAAAAGCAGTACTATGTCTGACACAGTACTGCTTTTGACTATGTTCTTGCTGCGTTATTTGTCTTTATGCCATGATTTTTGAAGAGATTGGATTAATTTGATTTGCTGTCTTTTTAAAATCTGATTTTGTTGGATCCATCAGAGTCATTTAGCTGAGAAAAGTGTTTTTTCGTGATGTCGGAACATGCTGCGTCGAAAAAGTAAGATTTTTTGCCCGATTGCCGCTGTAAAAACTTGACGAAATATTTTTTATCGTATATAATACAATGCGCACAGGGGAGTGGCTCAACGGTAGAGTAGCGGTCTCCAAAACCGTCGGTTGCGTGTTCGAATCGCGTCTCCCCTGCCAAACGGAAGGATGTCGGAAATCGGGCGGTGCGAAGCGCACCGGAAGGGATTCGGCGTCCTTTATTTTTTAAAATGCGAGTGCCGCATGGAAATGTTTATTGTATGCGGTCGCTCAGGGAGGCATATTATGCAGAAAAAGGTAAAACTCGGCGTGATCGGCGGAGGCTTTATGGCGCAGGCGATCGTAAACGGGGCTGTCAGAAAAAAGTTTCTGGCTGCGGATCAGGTGATCGTCAGCGAGCCGGATGAGGCGAGGCGCATGGTTTTTGCGGAGCTTGGTGCAAAACTTGCTGCAAATAACCGAGACGCCGCCGCTTCATGTGAGTTTTTGCTGATCGCCGTAAAGCCGCAGGCCTTTGCTTCCGTTGCGGAGGAACTTCGCGGAGAACCTCTGCCCGTGCTCATCAGTATCATGGCGGGCAAGACAAAGGCGTCCGTCAAGCGTGCGACGGGCGCAGAGAAGGTGGCGCGTATCATGCCAAATCTTCCGTGCGCCGTCGGCGCGGGAATGGCAGGGACGGACTGCTCCGATCTGCTGCCCGAGGAAAGGGCGTTCGTGCACGGTCTGTTTTGTTCTGTGGGCGAAGCGGCGGAGGTCAGGGAAGATCTGCTCGATGCCGTTACGGGAGTATCCGGAAGCGGACCTGCATATGTATATCTTTTCCTGCAATCCCTGATCCTCGCGGGCGTGGAGCAGGGCATGACGGAGGCGCAGGCCAAGCAATTTGCGATTCAGACGGTTTCGGGCGGCGTGGAAATGGCGAAGACTTCCGATAAATCGCTTGAAGAACTGATCGCCGCGGTATCTTCCAAGGGAGGGACGACGCTCGCGGCGCTGGACAGCTTCAGAAGAGATGATTTTACGGGCTGCGTCAGGCGCGCGGTGGACGCTGCGGTCAGGCGTGCAAAGGAGCTTTCCGAATGAAGCGCGTGACGCTGTATACGGACGGCGCGTGCTCGGGAAACCCAGGTCCCGGCGGCTGGGGCGCTGTGCTGATATACGGCGAACATCGCAGGGAGCTTTGCGGCGGAGAACGGGAAACGACGAATAACCGTATGGAGATCACGGCGGTGATCGAGGGATTGAAAGCTTTGAAAGAGCCGTGCGAAGTGGAAATTTACAGCGACTCGGCATATACCGTAAATGCATTTGCGGAAGGATGGGTGAATGGCTGGGAGCGCTCCGAGTGGAAAAAAGCGGATAAAAAACCTGTCCTGAACGCAGATTTGTGGCGGGAGCTGCTTTCTCTGACGCGTCGGCACCGTGTTTCTTTTCATAAGGTGAAGGGGCATGCGGACGATCCGCTCAACAATCGCTGCGATGAACTTGCGCGCGGGGCGATCCCCGAGAGAGACTAAACTCTTCTGCGGATGGATATAATAGATAGAGAATGAGCAGAACGGATTCCATGAAAAAACAGACGCCGTCCCGCGGGAGGGCTGTTCTGCATATCCTTTGCCTTGCGCTCCTTGCGGCGGCGTTTGAATGTTTTTATGTGCTTTCGTTCGGATATTTCCGGAATGGGCTGGAAGCGCATTGGTATTGGCTTGCCATAGCCGGCGGGACCTTCCTCAACGCCGCCGTTCTGACGGTCGATTACATTTTTTACTTTTTGCGTAAGCAGTTCGTTTACAGAAGCTGCCTGATCGCATATGTTCTGCTGATTTTTATTGCAGTTGTTGCATTCGTGCTTTTGCAGACCGGATTTGCAGAGGTGATTCGCGATGAAGAAAAGTTTCAGGAATACCTCAGACAGGCGGGGAGCTGGATGACGGCGCTGTTCATCACGCTTCAGTTTTTGCAGGTCGTCCTTCTGCCCATTCCGAGCACGGTCACGGTCGTGGCGGGCAGCGCATTGTTCGGACCGTTTTACGGGAGTCTTTACAGCCTCCTTGGAATATTCCTCGGATCGGTTGTTGCGTTTCTGATCGGCAGATATGCCGGATTTCGCGTTGTAGCGTGGATCGTGGGCGAGGATACTCTGACAAAGTGGCTGGAAAAGATCAAGGGGAAAGACAAACTTTTTCTCTCGGCGATGTTTCTTCTTCCCGTATTTCCCGATGATGTGCTCTGTTTTGTTGCAGGGATCTCTACCATGTCGCTTCCGTTTTTCATCGTCATTATTCTCATTTCGCGCGTGTTTGCCATTTTTACGACGAGTTACTCGATCACGCTCATCCCGTTCGACACATGGTGGGGGATCCTCATCTGGGCGTTGCTGTTTGCGCTCGTGGTCGCTTTGTTTGTATTCCTTTATAAGAAGTCGGACGCGATCCTTGCCTGGTGCGATAAGGTCTTCCGCCGCGAAACGCGGATAGAACGCAAAGTCAAAAAAGACGAATTTTCTGTGGAGATCGTCGACGCGGACGGCGCCATCGTCAAAAAGGGCGTCAAGAAGGAGGGCGACGCGCAGTCGCCGCCCGACCGGACGGATGAGGAGACAAAATAGTTTGTCCGTCGTGAAAGACGTCGGGAGGGAGAGAAGCGGCATATTCTTTCCGATTTTTGACGAAAAAAATCCATCTGTCGGACGATTTCTGCAAATTATCCCCCGAGGTTCTTGCAATTTCGTAAAGATTCGGATATAATCATATCGAACGGGTCGGAAAAGAATGCTTTTCAGAGGAAAACAGTCGAAAACGAGGGCGCGTCGCCCTCGTTTTTTCAGAGGAAAAATATGCAATCGGTTGTAGTGATCGGCGGAGGCGCTGCCGGACTGATGGCGGCATATACTGCTGCGAGCCGCGGGAGGAAGGTCCTGCTCCTCGAAAAAAACGAAAAGTTGGGAAAAAAGATCTATATCACGGGGAAAGGGCGGTGCAACGTGACCAACGACTGTCCGCCGGAAGATTTTCTGGCGAATGTGGTAAACGGAAGCCGCTTTCTCACGCGTGCAGCATATGCCTTTCCCGCCGCAAGTGCAATGGAATTTTTTGAGGAGCATGGGCTTGCGCTCAAAGTGGAACGCGGAAATCGCGTGTTTCCCGTTTCCGACCATGCGAGCGACGTCACAAAAGCGCTTGAATGCGCCTGCCGCGATGCGGGCGTGGAGATCCGATTGAACGAAGCGGTAACGGGAATCGGGCAGCGCGACGGCGCTGTTTGCGCCGTGTATAGCGAGAAGTCTGTTTATGAATGCGAAAGCGCGGTGATCGCAACAGGCGGATGCTCCTATCCTTCGACGGGATCGACGGGAGACGGCTATCGGTTTGCCGAGCAGCTTGGGCATGCGTGCGAAGCGCGCACGCCGTCGCTCGTAGGGATCGAGCTGCGGGAGGACGTCTCTGCTGCGCAGGGCGTTTCGCTCAAAAATGTAACGCTTACGGCAAAACGCGGGCAAAAAACCATCTTTTCCGAGATGGGGGAACTACTTTTCACGCATTACGGAATGAGCGGACCGCTTGTTCTTACGCTCTCTGCGTTGATCAACAGGCTGCCGCTCTCGGAGATCTCGGTGTGGCTGGACTTAAAACCTGCGCTCGATGAAAAAAAACTTGACGAGCGGCTTTTGCGCGACTTTGCGGAGCGCAGGAACGAAACGATGAAAAACGTTATGCGCGGTCTTCTGCCTGCGGGAGTCGTGCAGATCGTACTTCGCGCCGCCGGAATATCGCCGGAAAAACAGGCAAATGCCGTAACACGGGAGGAACGGCGATCGCTTCTTTCGGCACTCAAAAAATTGCCGTTCTCGCCGAAGGCCCTGCGCGGCTTCCATGAGGCGGTCGTGACCGCCGGAGGGGTTGCGCTGCGCGGGATCGATCCCGCTACCATGCAGAGCAGGCTCGTGAGAGGGCTGTATTTTTGTGGCGAAGTGCTCGACTGCGACGCTTTTACGGGCGGGTTCAATCTGCAAATCGCGTGGAGTACCGGTTATTTGGCAGGGAAAAACGCATAAAATATAGTTTTGCATAGTAATATGCGTGACATAATATATAAGTTTTTGAAAGATTATGTCGTTTATTTGACATTTTATACGAAATGGCGTATGATAAATGAGGAGGCAGTAAATGACGGTAATACGAGGGGCAACCACGATCGCAGAAGATACTCCCGAGGAGATCCGTGCGGCGGTAAAAGAACTTCTGGAACAGATCGAGAGCAGAAATGCGCTCAAGCGCGACGAGGTGGTGAGCATTGTTTTTTCAAGTACCTCGGACATCCATTCCTTCTATCCCGCGAAGGCTGCGCGGGAGGCGGGGTTTGAGAGCTGTTCGCTTTTCTCGGCGCAGGAACCCGATATTGACGGAGGGCTTCGGCTCTGTATCCGCGCAATGCTCTTTATTGAGAAAAACGATACGCCGCACCATGTGTATTTGCACGGCGCGAGGGCGCTCCGCAAGGATGTGGCGCAAAAATTCAACGTTGCCATCGACGGTCCCGCCGGAAGCGGCAAATCTACGATCGCCAGAATGCTGGCGCGCGACTATCATATTTTATATCTGGATACGGGCGCGATGTACCGCGCCTGTGCGCTCGCTGCTTTGCGCGCGGGAGTCGATATTGCCGACGAAAAGCAGGTGTGCGATCTGATGCGCGGCGTGTCGCTGAACGTCGTCTACCGCGACGGCGAACAGCATACGATGCTTGGCGGCGAGGATGTCTCGGATCTGATCAGAACGCCCGAGGTCTCTATGGCTGCGTCCGCCATTTCCAAACACATCAGCGTGCGGATGAAAATGGTTGAGAAACAGCGGGAGATCGCGGGGAAAATGTCTTGCGTGCTTGACGGAAGGGATATCGGTACGTTTGTGCTTCCGGATGCCGATTTCAAATTTTTCCTGACGGCGACGCCGGAAGTGCGCGCCAAACGACGTGCCGACGAGATGACCGCGAAGGGATATACGGTGGACTTCGAGGCATTGAAAAGAGAGATCGCCGAGCGCGACCGGCAGGATTCTACGAGGGAGATCGCGCCCTTGAAGCAGGCGGATGACGCCGTGCTCATCGATACTTCGGAGATGTCGGTCGAAGAAGTTCTGCGTACGATCAAAAGTAAAATGCAGGAGAAGATCTGATGGACCGGACCTCTGAAAAAGAAGCGCGGAAGGCGGAGAAAGCAGCAAAGAAACAACAAAAAAAGCTTGAAAAAGCGCAGAAAAAACAGAAAAAACAGGAAAAACAGCGCAGGCTGCTCTTTCCTGCAAATAAAAAAGGAAAGCATATCATTCCGTTGATGAACGTGCTCCGCGTCATCTTATATCCGATCCATGCGCTTCTTTTTCCGTTCAAACTGCATGGGCACAAAAAAGTCGGCACGGGCGCATATATCTATATCTGCAATCATTACAGTCTGCTCGATGTGTTTTTTCCTGCGCATACGACTTGGGAGGGGGTGCATTTTCTCGCCAAAGACGAGGTCATGCATACGCCGGTTTTGGGGTATGTCGCGCGCCGCGTCGGAGTGATCGGGGCGATGCGGGACGGATCCGACGTCCGCAGCATCATGGATTCTCTCAAGGTGCTGAAAAACGGCGAAAAAATTGTCATTTTTCCCGAAGGAACGCGCAACAAACGGTCTGACGACATGTTTCTTCCGTTTCACGGAGGCGCCGCGGTGCTTGCGATCAAATCAAAGACGCCTGTGATCCCGATCGTCATCTGCAACCGGCCGAAGTTGTTCCGCAGAACGCATGTGGTGATCGGCGAGCCGATGGAGCTCTCCGAATATTACGGACGGAAACTTGCGCCCGAGGAGTATGAATCGGCAGACAAACTGCTTGAAGAAAAGCTCTATGCGCTGCGCGAGACGTTTCGGGAATCAAGAAGCAAAAAGAAGGGAGCGAATAAAGCGTGAAGGTTCTTGTCGCCGAGCATTGCGGCTTTTGTGCAGGCGTGAAAAAGGCCGTGGATACCGCGCTCTCCGTTCCGGTCGAAAACACGTTTATACTCGGCGAACTTATTCATAACGTGGATGTTATCGCGCGTATACGCGCGCGCGGACTGATTGTAGTGGATGGGCTGGAAGAGGTCCCCGACGGCGCCACGCTGCTCATCCGTTCGCACGGCGTGGGGAAAGAGATTTATGCGGTCTGCGCCGCGCGTTCGATCAGCGTTGTCGACTGCACCTGTTCTTTCGTCCGCCGTACGCAGAAGATCGTGGAGGAGGCTTCGGCAGCGGGAAAAACCGTCGTGATCGCGGGGCATCGGGAGCATCCGGAAGTTAAGGGGCTTGTCGGGTGGTGTTCGGGGGAAGTCTTTGTATTTGATTCCGCCGACGATGATTTTTCGCCGCTGTGCGGAAAAGACGTGGTTTTGGTCTCTCAAACGACCTTTTCCGTGCAAAGATTTTCGAAAATTGCGGAAAATCTTCAAAAAGTACGTCCAAAAACAGTTGAGATTTTCCAAACAATTTGCTATACTACTATCTGCAGGCAGAGAGAGGCCGCAGAGATCGCAAAGCAGGCAGACGCAGTGCTCGTGATCGGCGGGCTCAACAGCAGCAATACCAACAAATTGGGCGAAATTGCGTCCATGTACTGCAAACGGGTGATCCGTTTGAGGAACGCGGACGATTTCGAATATGAAAAAATCAAAAATTTTAAGAGGGTCGGTGTGATTGCGGGAGCGAGCACTCCCGATTGGCTGACCTCGGAGGTTCTCAGCAAAATGGCAGAAAACAACGCGGAAGTACAGAACGAGACGGTCGCTCAGGCTCAGGCGCCCGTCGCAGAGGAAACGGTAAACGCACCCGTCGCAGAAGAAGTCGTAGCTCAGGCGGCTCCCGAAGCAGAGGCGGCAGATGAAAAGCCCACGATGGCAAAGGTCATCGAGAACATCGATCGCGAAACGCCCTATAAGCGCGGACAGCTTCTCACCGTGAAAATCGTCTCTGCGAAGGAAGAAGGCGTCTACGTTTCCGTTTCGGGCAAGGGAGAGATCCTTGTGGAGAAGTCCGAACTCGACTGCGAGGAGTACGACCGTGCGGCATATGCGGAAAAGGTCGGCGAGAGCATCGACGTTATGGTCATCGATACAAAGCCCGTCAAACTTTCCGAAAAGGCAGTAAAGAAGGTCAAGGAAGAGGAAGCTCTCCTGAAAGACGTGGAAGAGGGCAAAGAGTTCTCCGTCGTCTGCACGGGCTTCAACAAGGGCGGTCTTACGGCAGAGCTCGGCACCTACGCGGTGTTTGTTCCTGCACGCGAGATCCGCGCGGGCTATGTGAAAGAGCTCGATAAAATGGTCGGCAAAAAGCTTCGCCTGAAAATGCTCGAGATCCGCAAGGAGCGCAGAAAAGAGATCATTGCCTCCCAGCGCGTGATTCTCGAAGCGGAGAAGGCTGCAAGAGAAGCTGCGAAGGCGGAAAAGGAAGCTGCGTTCTTCGATTCCATCAATGTCGGCGACGTGGTGGAAGGCAAGGTCGAAAGAGTTACTTCGTTCGGTGCATTTGTCTCCGTGAAAGGATTCGATTGCCTTGCGCACATCTCCGACCTCTCCTGGACGGGCGTCAAAGAAGTGACGGACGTTTTGGAGATCGGCAAGACGTATCAGTTCAAGGTCCTTAAAATCGACCGCGAGAATAAGAAAGTTTCGATCGGCTACAAGCAGCTGCAGCCCCGTCCTTGGGATACTGCCGCCGAGCGCTATGCCGAGGGCGACATCGTTCACGGCAAAGTTGTGCGCATCGTTCCGTTCGGTGCGTTCGTGGAACTTGAAAAGGGGATCGACGGCCTTGTACACGTCTCCCAGATCACGCACGAATGGCTGGAAAATCCCACTTCCGCGCTGACGATCGGCGAAGAGGTGGATGCAAAGGTGCTTGCGTTTGATCCCGAGGCGCACAAGATCACGCTCTCCATCAAAGCATTGCAGCCTCGCCCCTGGCAGGAATCCCGCGATCGCGGCGACCGCGACGAGCAGCCCCGCGAAGGCGGCGAGAGAAGACGTTCCCGCAAGCAGAACCGCCGTACCGCGAGCGATTATGCCGATGAAGAAGAATACAGAGAGTGGAGCGACGGCGCATTCAGCGGCGCTTCCATTGCAGATCTTCTCGGCGGCAACGACGATAACAAGTAAATTTCCGGAAAATATAAAAAATCCGCTTTTGAGCGGATTTTTTTGTTTATATTCGAAGTTTCGCGGTTATATATGATAGGAACGTAATTATAAGGAGCGTACAAAATGGAAAAACAGGGCAACATCCGCATTGCAAGCGAAAATATGATGCCGATCATCAAAAAATGGCTGTATTCGGAGAAGGATATCTTCCTTCGCGAGATCGTGGCGAATGCACAGGACGCGATCACAAAGCATAAGAAGCTTGTTGATCTCGGCGAAGCGGCTGCGGAGGAGCACTACCGCGTCACCGTGACCACCGATCCCAAGGCGGGAACGCTGACGGTGGAAGACAACGGCATCGGCATGACGGAGGAAGAGGTCGAAAAGTATATCACGCAGATCGCATTTTCCGGAGCGGCGGATTTCGTCGACAAGTACGAAAAAGCGGGCGGAGACGGCATTATCGGTCATTTCGGCCTTGGTTTCTATTCTGCCTATATGGTCTCGGAAAATATCGAGATCTTTACGAGATCCTATCGCGAGGGTGCGGCGGGCGTGCATTGGGAGTCGGACGGCAACGCGACCTATACGATCGGCGACTGCGAAAAAGAGACGCGCGGGACAAAGATCGTGATGCACCTTGCCAAAGAGGAAAAAGAATTCCTCAAAGAGAACGTCATCCGCGATCTTCTCCGCAAATACTGTTCGTTCATGCCCTATGAGATCTATCTGAACCCCAAGGGAAAGGATGACGAAAAACCCGTCAACGACACGCATCCGCTCTATCTCAAACAGCCTAAAGAGTGCACCGAAGAAGAGTACAAGTCCTTCTATCGCGATACCTTCATGGACTTCAACGAGCCGCTCTTCTGGATCCATCTGAACATGGAGTATCCGTTCCGTCTGAAGGGGATCCTCTATTTCCCTAAGGTCAAAAAGCAGGTGGAATTGGAGCGCGGGAAGGTCAAGCTGTACTGCAATCAGGTGTATATTGCCGACAACATCAAGGAAGTCATTCCTGAATTTCTTATGCTCCTGAACGGCGTGATCGACTGCCCCGATATTCCGCTCAACGTTTCCCGTTCCTTCCTGCAGAACGACAAGCAGGTGCAGAAGATCGCAAAGCATATAACGAAAAAGGTTGCCGACAAGCTGATCGAGTTGTATAAAAACGACCGCGAGAAGTATGAGAAGTGCTGGCCGGATATTGCGACGTTCGTCAAGTTCGGATGCATCAAAGATGAGGATTTCTACAAGAAGGTAGAGGAGATCATCATCTACAAAAACCTTGCGGGCGAGTACCGCCCCGTGAGTTCGTTCTATGGGGAGGAGATCTCCGAGGAAGACGCCAAAAACGGCAAAGAGCCGCAGGCCGTCTATTATGTCTCCGATGAAAACAAGCAGGCGCAGTATATCAAAATGTTCAAAGATGCAGGTCTTGACGCCATTTACTGCGATACCTATATCGATCCGCACTTCCTGAGCTATCTGGAGTATAAAAACCCTGCGCGCGTGCGGTTTCTCCGCATCGATGCGGACGTTGCGGGCGCGCTCAAAGAGGAAGGCGGCGAAGACGACGACCTGAAAAAGCTCTTTGAAAAGGCACTCGAAGGCAAACATGTAACGGTGAGGACGGAAAAACTCAAAGATACCACCGTGCCTGCCGTTGTCAATGTTTCGGAATTTGCGCGCAGAATGAGCGAAATGCACAGCTTTTACGGTATGGGCGAATCTCCCGCCGACGTAACGCTTATCGTCAATGCGGGCAATCCCGCCGTGCAGGCGCTTAAGGCGGCAGCCGAAGAGGAACAGGGCAAAGCCGCGGAACAGATCTATTATCTGGCGCTCATGAATTATCGTCAGCTTACGCCAGAGGAACTGACGGCGTTTGTTTCGACAAGCACGCTGTTGCTCGAGAAATATTTAAAAAATGACCGATAATTTCAAAAATGGGTCTTGACAACGGCTTTTTGGGCGCGTATAATAAAAAAGGCGTGAAAAAGCATGACTCGTGGCGCATCGGTGCGCACGTTTTACGACTGCGCGCCGAGGAGGACTCTATTATGAACGGGACTGTAAAATGGTTCAATGACGGAAAGGGCTATGGGTTCATCGCAAACGACGAAGGGGGAGACGATGTATTCGTTCACTTCTCCGCGATCCAGACGGAGGGATTCCGTACGCTGAAGGAAGGGCAGAAGGTCTCTTTCGAGACGGAACCCGACCCCAAGGATACGGGAAAACTCCGTGCGGTAAATGTCGTACCGCTTTCCTGAAGAAAAGTCAACACAAAAAAAGCGCAAGAATGATCTTGCGCTTTTTTTGTGGAACAAATTATTCTTTTTCCGCAAGCATACGGCGATATTCCGTAAGGATCACGTCCTGCAACTGTTCCCGCGTCTCCGTGTTGAGCGGGTGAGCGATGTCTTTATATTTGCCGTCCGAGGTCTTTCTGCTGGGCATCGCGATCGCAAAACTTTCTTCCCGTTCGAATATCTTGATGTCATGCACGACGAAGCAATCGTCAATGGTGACGGAAGCCACCGCCTTGAGTTTGCCGTCGGTGTTGCGGACCTCGCGGATCCGAACGTCTCCGATTTTCATAATGTTTGCCCTCCTGCTCCCTTCTTACTCACTATATTATCATATTTTTCGGATAAATTCAATAATTTTGCCAAAAAAATTCTCTCTTTTTGTAACTGTTCTTGGAAATATGTCACAAAAAATATGTCTGCGGCATAAAATGCGATATGTCTTTCGATCGTTTTTTGCTCGGAAAGAGCTGTTACTTTGTGGGGATCGGCGGCGTGAGCATGAGCGCTCTGGCGCTTTTGCTGCACGATCGCGGGTTTCATGTGCGCGGCTGCGATGCGCGCGCGAACGCGTTTACGCAGAAACTGCAGGCGCGCGGCGTGCCCGTGACGATCGGGGAGGAATCGATCGAGGAGGATGTTGTCGTATACACGGAGGCGGTCGATCTTCATGCCGCCTGCCTCGAAGCGGCGCGGAGGGCGGGGAAACGTCTTTTCAGCCGCGCGGAACTGCTGGGACGCATCGCGGAGGAATATCCGCACGTCCTGGCGGTCGCGGGGTGCCATGGAAAGACCTCCACGACAGCCATGCTTGCACATATTTTCCGACATGCAGACGTACCCTTTACCTGTCATATCGGCGGAGAGGACAGGGATATGGGAAACTATTACAGCACGGGGGAGGAATATTTTCTGACCGAGGCCTGTGAGTTCCGCCGCAGTTTTTTAAAACTCAGAAGCGAGATCGCAGTCGTGCTCAATACCGATCTCGACCACACCGATTGCTATCACGACAGCGGTGAACTGTTGGAGGCATACCGCGCTTTTGCGGCGGGCGGACAGAAGGCGGTCGTCAATGCAGACGATGAAGGCGCGCGCGATCTGGACCATGCGCTCTCCTTCGGGTTATACGCGGGGGATATCCGTGCAAAAAACCTGTTTGAGGAGCGTGAAGAGTACGCATTTACTGTGTTTGAGGCGGATGTTCCCGTCGTCAGGATACGCCTGCATGTTCCGGGGAAAGTGCAGGTAAGCAACGCGCTCGCAGCATATGCCGCGGCGCGTCTTGCGGGCTTTTCTCCGGAAGCGATCAGGATCGGGCTGGAGAGTTTCCGCGGCGTGAAACGTCGGTTTGAGCAGATCGGTTTGATAGGTGGCGCTCCCGTTATCTGTGATTATGCCCATCATCCACGCGAAATATCCGCGGCGTTTGACGCGGCGGAGGGGATCTGTGCGGGCACCGTACGGCTCGTGTTTCAGCCGCACACTTATACGCGCACGCGCGATCTGATGAAGGATTTTGTCGCAGTCCTCAAAAGGGCGGAAAATCCCATCGTATATCGGACGTATGCGGCGCGGGAAGCGTTTTCCATGGACGGGAGCGCCGTTGCGCTGGTGAGCCGCGTTCCGGAGGCGATCTATGTGCAGTCTCCGGAAAATCTGAAAAAACGTCTCCTCGAACAGATCGTGGAGACGGATGTCGTACTTGTATTGGGCGCGGGAGATATTTATGACATTGTACGGGAGATCGTTGATCAAACGATGATCTCCGCACCTTTCTGCTCGCAGGAATAAACATAATCTGCAAACTGGCGGGCGCGGCGGGGCGACCTGCCTCCGCGGACAAGCGCCCACCGTTCTGCAAGCGCTTCCAGCGTCTCGGCAGGCGTTTTGAGTTTCATATCGGCGGCGACCGCACGGACGATGGCGAGATAGTCCTGTTTGTTCGTTCCGGCAAAGAGCACGGTAATGCCGAAACGGTCGGAAAGCGAGAGAAGCTCTTCTTCGCTGTCGCCCATATGCACGCTGTTCATGCGGGAAGAGAAATTTTCTTCCACGATATGTCTGCGGTTGCTGGTCGCCACGATCATGACGTTCCCGACATGGCCTTCCATGCTGCCCTGCAGGGCGGCTTTTAATGTGGAAACGCGGTCGTCGCTCTCTTGTAACGAAAAATCATCGATAAAGACAACAAACTTCATGGGTTCGCCGGCAAGCCTCGTTTTGAGCTCCGGAAGAGAGAGCACATTTTCCTTTGCGATCTCCACAAGGCGCAGCTTCTGATCTGAAAAGAGATTGACCATTGCATGAACGGTGGAGGATTTTCCCGTGCCGCGGTCGCCGTAGAGAAGCATATCCGCGTAAGGAAGCCCATTGACAAAATTTTCGAAATTATCGCGCACTTCCGCTTTTTCGCGCTCATAGCCTTTCAGGTCTGTGAGCGTGACTTCGGAAGGGGCGAGAACAGGGGTCAGTTCTCCGTTTTGGTAACGGAAAGCGTTGTGCAGAAGATAGCGGCCGTATCCGTACTTTTTATAGACGGAAGTCAGCCGCCGCACGGTTGTTTCGTCCCAATTCCCGATTGGAGAGGGCGCTTTCCCCATGCGGAAACCGTCTTCCTCGCAGCCGGCGATGCATTCGCCGATCAGCGTGATGTCGGCAAGAAAAGCGTTCCGCACAAAAGGGGAGGCGTGTCCGCGGGCGGCGCAGGCGCGTGAAAATGCGTTTTCGTCCGTCAGAACGGCGTCTGCGAGATATGCCGCAAAACAGGTCTCTGCGCCGCGCTCATACAGCCTGCGCAGGAACTGCGTTCTATGTTTTTTGCCGTCCGCTTCCGCAAACGCGGAAATAAGCGGATCGTTCAGGATACCCGCCAGTACGGTAAGATGATCGAGCTTCATAAATTCTCCGATTTTTGCTCTATTATACCGCGTTTATGCAGAAATTGCAACCGTATGCAAAAATAATTAAAAAAATCCCGTTCATTGCTTGACGGGAAACGCGCAGGGGGGTATAATATTTGGGAACAGAAAAACGGAGGAATAACAATATGGCTCATAAAATTTATGATCCTGAAACGCAGGAAGCGCGCATCTTCCACGAGGCGGACTGCGATCTCAAGCGTCTCAACGGCAAAACCGTCGCCGTGATCGGCTTCGGCAGCCAGGGACACGCGCACGCGCTGAATCTCAAAGACAGCGGTGTGAACGTCATTATCGGTCTCAACAAGGGCGGCAGGACGTGGCCCATCGCAGAAAAAGCGGGCTTCAAAGTCTATCCCGTGAAAGAGGCTGCCGAGAAGGCTGACATCATTATGATGCTCACCCCCGACGAGAAGATGGCAGACATCTACAAAGAGAATGTTGCGCCTGTGCTTACAGAGGGCAAATATCTTGCGTTCGCGCACGGATTCAACATTCATTTCAAGCAGATCGTGCCTCCGGCAGATGTCAACGTATTCATGATCGCACCCAAAGGCCACGGTCACACGGTGCGCAGCGAGTATGTGGAGGGGCACGGCGTTCCCGACCTCGTGGCGGTCTATCAGGATCCCTCCGGCGATACGATGGATATTGCGCTTGCGTATGCGCTCGGCATCGGCGGCGCGCGCGCGGGCGTTCTGGAAACGACGTTCAAGTGCGAGACCGAGACGGATCTGTTCGGCGAACAGGCAGTCCTCTGCGGCGGCGTCACGGCGCTCATGAAAGCAGGGTTTGAGACGCTTGTCGAGGCAGGGTACGATCCTCGTAACGCATATTTTGAATGCATTCACGAGATGAAGCTCATCGTTGACCTTATCTATAACGGCGGCTTCAAGAAAATGCGCTATTCCATTTCCGATACGGCGGAATTCGGCGACTATGAGACGGGCAAGCGGCTGATCACCGAAGACACCAAGAAGGAAATGAAGAAGGTGCTCACTGAGATCCAGGACGGCACGTTCGCTTCCAAGTGGATCTCCGAGAACAAGAGCGGCGGAAGGGCGCATTTCAATGCCTGCCGCGAGAGAGAAGCTGCGCATATGCTCGAAAAAGTGGGCGAGGAGCTTCGCGAGCTGTATTCCTGGAACAAGGAAGATAAATACAGCGAAACCAAATAAAATCGTTTTCCCCTCCGGACTGACCCGAAGGGGAAATTTTTTACTGAGAAGCCGCTTCTTTCCGGAAAATTTTTTCAAAAAAAGAGAAAAAAAAGTAAATTGGGTATTGAAACCGAGCGCAAAATATAGTATAATATAACCGATACGCAGCGGATATATCGTTGACGTATCAAATGCAAGGGGGATCGAGGTCCAAAGGAGACATGATGCAGAAGAAAACGACGAATGAGACGACGGGCAGCATGACTGATTTTCCGCTCTATCTTTATCACCACGGGAAAAACGACCGTATTTATGAAATTTTCGGTGCGCATAAAGAGACCCGCGGCGAGGAAGAGGGGTATGTCTTCCGTGTCTGGGCGCCGCACGCAAGAAGCGTTTCCGTCGTGGGGGATTTCAACGACTGGAACGTGAATGCCAACGTTATGAACCGTATGGTCGACGGTGAGACGTTCGAACTTTTCATTCCCGGTCTCAAACAGTACGATACTTACAAATATTGTATCACGGCAGCGGACGGCAGACAGCTCATGAAGGCGGATCCCGTCGGCTTCCATACCGAAACGCCGCCCGCGACTGCGTCCAAGCTGTACGATCTGGACGGATACGAGTGGCATGACGGCGCATATTTCGAGCAGATCCGCGCAAAGAATATCTTTGCCTCGCCGATGAATATCTACGAGGTCAATCTGCTTTCCTGGAAGCGCCATGATGACGGGAACTATTATTCCTATCTCGATCTTGCGCGCGAGCTGGTACCCTATGTCAAGGAAATGGGGTACACGCACGTCGAGTTCATGCCCGTTACGGAATTCCCGTTCGAAGGTTCCTGGGGGTATCAGGTGACGGGGTATTATGCGGTGACTTCCCGTATGGGGACGCCGAAAGATTTCATGTATCTGGTCGATGAATTTCATCGCGCCGGCATCGGCGTTATCCTCGACTGGGTGCCCGCGCACTTCCCCAAAGACGCGCCCGGTCTCTACGAATTTGACGGACAGCCGCTCTATGAGAGCAGCCAGTGGGACAGAATGGAGCATAAGAGCTGGGGAACGCGCCGTTTTGATTACGGCAGGAACGAAGTGCTTTCCTTCCTGATCTCCGACGCCTGCTTCTTCTTTGATAAATATCACGTCGACGGGCTCCGCGTGGACGCGGTGGCATCCATGCTCTATCTCGACTACGATAAGCGGGACGGAGAATGGGTCCCCAATATTTACGGCGAAAATAAAAACCTCGAAGCGATCGCGTTTTTACGGAAACTCAACGAGGCAGTATTCCTGCGCTTCCCGTATGCGCTCATGATCGCAGAGGAGTCCACGGCGTGGGGGTTGGTCACCAAACCCGGTTCCGTCGGCGGATTGGGCTTTAATTTCAAATGGAATATGGGTTGGATGAACGATATGCTTTCGTATCTTTGTCTGAATCCGTATTTCCGCATGTATAATCACAGCAAACTTACGTTCTCCATGATGTACGCGTTCTCCGAGAACTATGTTCTGCCCATCTCGCACGACGAGGTCGTGCACGGGAAGTGTTCGCTGATCAATAAAATGCCGGGCACCTATGAGGAGAAATTTGCCGGCGTGCGTTCATTCCTCGGATATATGATGTCTCACCCCGGCAAAAAGCTGAATTTCATGGGGTACGAATTCGGGCAGTTCAAAGAGTGGGATTATCACGAAGGTCTGGAATTTTTCCTGCGCGATACCTATGAGCTGCACGGGAAACTCTCCCAAATGGTGAAGGACCTGAATGAGTTCTATCTGAAAACGCCGGCGCTCTATGAGATCGAGGATTCCTGGGACGGGTTCGAATGGCTTGCGCCCGACGATGCAGACCGCAACATGGTTTCCTTCCTGCGCCGCGACAAGACGGGGAACGAGGTGATCGTGCTCGTATGTTTCTCGGGGGTGGATGTTCCGGATTACCGCCTTGGCGTTCCGCGCCGCGGGAAATACAAGATCGTTTTCGATACGGACGACAAAAAATACGGCGGCGACGGCAAGATCACGAAAAAGACGATCTCGGCAGTCAAAAAACCCAGCCATGGGAAACAGTACTCCATTCCGATCGCCATGCCGAAAATGACCTGCGTTTATCTGGTACGGGAGCCTGATCCGCCCAAGGCGCCGAAGACGGCTTCTGCCAAAAAACCGGCAGCCAGGAAAAGCACTGCGAAAAAATCTGTCTGAGCATCATCAGTAAAAGAAGGTATCATGGACTCAGCGGCAATTTCAGCCGTAAAAATAATCAAGGAGTTTTACAGGGGGTTCTGTAGTATGCAAAGAAAGAAGGAATGTGTGGCAATGTTGCTTGCGGGCGGACAGGGGAGCCGTCTGTATGCGCTCACCAACAACATTGCAAAGCCCGCGGTTGCGTTCGGCGGAAAGTATCGTATCATCGACTTTCCTTTGAGCAACTGCATCAATTCAGGGATCGATACGGTCGGCGTGTTGACGCAGTATGAGCCGCTCGAGCTGAACGAATACATCGGAAACGGTCAGCCGTGGGATCTCGACCGTTCATTCGGCGGGGTACATATCCTGTCGCCCTATCAGGCGAAGAAAAAGTCGTCTTGGTTCGAAGGTACGGCAAACGCGATCTACCAGAACCTCGCATTCATGCAGAAGTATAATCCGGAGTATGTGCTCATTCTTTCGGGAGACCACATTTACAAAATGGATTATGCGGCGATGCTCAAAGCGCACAAAGCGACGGGCGCCGATTGCACGATCGCAGCGATCGAAGTTCCCATGAAGGAAGCTTCGCGTTTCGGGATCCTCAATACCAACGAAGACGGATCCATTTACCAGTTCGAAGAGAAGCCCAAACAGCCCAAGAGCAACCTTGCTTCGATGGGGATCTATATCTTCACGGCAAGCAAACTCTTTAAATATCTGATCGACGACGAGGCGAATCCCAATTCGAGCAAGGACTTCGGCAAAGACGTTCTGCCCGCCATGCTGAACGCAGGAGAGAAGATGTTCTCTTATCGTTTCAGCGGCTATTGGAAGGATGTCGGTACCATTTCTTCGCTTTGGGAATCGAACATGGATCTTTTGGGCGACGAGCCTGCATTCGACGTCGGCGATCCCGATTGGAAGATCCATTCGCGCAATCCGCTTGCGCCGCCCGAATATCTCGGCGATTCCGCCGTTGTCAACAATTCGCTGATCTCTCTCGGCTGCGAGATCGAGGGAACGGTAAAGCATTCCGTTCTTTCCAGCAACGTCATCGTGGAAGAAGGGGCGGAAGTCATCGACAGCGTTCTGATGGCAGGCAGCGTTATTAAGAAGGGCGCGAAGGTCGTCTATTCCATTATCGATGAAAATACGGTCGTGGAAGAAGGCGCAGTCGTAGGCGAAGACAAAGAGAAAAATGCGGGCATTGCCGTACTCGGCAGAAATATTACGATCGGCGCGGGCGCGAAGGTCGCCGGCGGTCAGATCCTCGATAAGGATTACAAGGGGGAGTAACAAGATGGCAAATTCGGCAGTAGGAGTTATTTTTTCCAACGTTCACGACGAGAATATTCCCGAGCTCTCCCGCCACAGGACGATGGCTTCCATCCCTTACGGCGGAAGGTATCGTCTCATCGATTTTACGCTCTCCAACTTTGTGAATTCCGGAATCACGACCGTCGGGATCGTCACGAAGTTCAATTATCAGTCGCTGATGGATCATCTCGGGAGCGGCAAGGATTGGGATCTCGCCCGAAAAGACGGCGGCATTATCCTGCTTCCTCCGTACTCCGACGAGACGGACGCGCCTTATTCCAACCGTCTGGAAGCCCTCAAAGGCATCACGGGATTTCTGAATCACCGCAATGAAGAGTACGTCGTCATTTCTGACTGCGACGGGATCGCCCGCGTCGACATTGCGGACGTCATCCGTTATCATGAGGAGAAGGGTGCGGATATCACGATGGTCTATCATGAAGAGGACCTTCCCACCGATTCCAATTACTTCATGACGCTGGCTCCCGATGAGGACGGCAGGGTGAAGGGGATCAAGATCAATCCCCGCTCCAAAAATAAGACGAAGAGCAAGGTCTACGTCAACATTATGGTCCTGAACCGCGAGTTCCTCATCAATATCATTCAGGACGCAGTAACGAGAGGGCTTTCGAGCTTCGGGCGCGATATTCTTACAAAGAACGTCGATACATTGAAGATCTACGGCTATGCATTCAAGGGCTACTATGCCGGTATCGAGTCGCTGCAGACGTATTACGCCCACAGCATGGAACTTCTGGATAAGAATGTCCGCGATGAATTGTTTGGTTCGCGCGACATTTATACCAAAGTCCGCGATTCTGCGCCCAGCAAATATGACGACAGCGCAGTTGTGAAGAATTCGCTCATATCCGACGGATGCGTGATCGAGGGAACGGTGGAGAATTGTATCCTGTTCCGCGGCGTCAAGATCGGAAAGGGGAGCGTCGTGAAAAACTCCATCATCATGCAGGACAGCGTTGTCGGTTCCGGCGTGCAGCTCGATTGCGTGATCACGGATAAGAATGTCGTCGTGCGCGACAGGAGACACCTTGCAGGCTGTGCGGAACTTCCGTACTTTATTGCCAAGGGAAGAATGGTATAAAGCAGGCTGACCGGTGCGCGGCGGTGGCATTCGTACACCGCCGCCGTACAGGTTTGTTTGCCTCAAAATCGGGGAATGATAAGGAGGAAGACATGAGCACAGCGAAAACGACCAAAAAGACAACAAAAAAGACGGTGAAGCCTGCACCCGCGGAAGAAGTCGTAAAGACTGAAGCGCCTGCCGAAATCGCAGAGACGCCTGAGGCAGCGGTGGTCAATGTGCCGGCGGTAGAGGTCGTCGCGCAGCAGGAAGAAATCGCGGAGACGCCGGCGCCGGAAATCACAGTCGTACCGAAGAAGAAGATCTTGTTCGTCGCTTCGGAGGCTGCGCCGTTCATTGCGACGGGAGGACTTGCAGAAGTGATCGGTTCGCTCTCCAAAGCACTTGCGAAGAGCGATGCCTATGACGTCCGCGTGATCATCCCGCTCTATCAGGACATCAAAAAGGAGTACCGCAAGGACTTCAAATTTATCGGCAATATCTTCGTGCCGCTCTCCTGGAGAAATCAGTATTGCGGAATTTTCGAATACGAAGCGAACAACGTTAAATTTTATTTTGTAGATAACGAATATTATTTCAAACGCCCCGGCTGTTACGGGTATTATGATGACGGCGAGCGGTTTGCATTTTTCTGCCGCGGCGTCATGGAGATCCTGTCTTTTATCGGGTTCTATCCCGACATTCTGCATTGCCACGATTGGCAGGCGGCGCTGGCGGCGCTCTATCTCAAAACGATCTATTGTTTCCGTCCGGAGTATCAGTTCATCCGCGCAGTGTTCACCATCCATAATATCGAGTATCAGGGGAAGTATTCGCTCGATATTCTGGAAGACCTGTTCGGGATCTCCAATCGGTTCCGTTATCTGGTGGAGTATGACCGCTGCATCAATCTGATGAAGGGCGCGATCGAGTGCTGCGAGCGCTTCTCTACGGTCAGCCCGACGTATGCGGGGGAGATCAAAGATCCGTACTATTCGCACGGTCTCGATCCCATCATCCGCCGCAATGAATTCAAACTGTGCGGGATCCTCAACGGCATCGATCCCGATTACTACAATCCCGCAACGGATAAATCGTTGTTCGCGAACTACGACGCAGAAAATATCGCTCCCAAGGCGATCTGCAAAGAAGAATTGCAGCGCATGCTCAATCTTCCCGTGAAGCCCGATACGCCTGTGATCGCAATGATCACGCGTCTTGTTGCGCATAAGGGCCTTGATCTCGTGAAGGAGGTCATCGAGCAGGTGCTTCGCCAGGACGTCCAGTTTGTCCTTCTCGGAACAGGTGATTCCGCTTATGAGAATTATTTCAGCGACCTTGCCCGCCGTTACCAAGGGAAAGTCGTTTCCATCATCTCGTTCAATTCCGATCTTTCGCGCAAGATCTACGCGGGGGCGGATCTGTTCCTGATGCCGAGCAAGAGCGAGCCGTGCGGCCTTTCGCAGATGATCGCTTCCCGCTACGGGACGGTCGCCATCGTCCGAGAGACGGGCGGGCTTCGCGACAGCATCACACCGTACGGCGCGGGCGGAAACGGATTCACCTTCCATGACTACAATGCATACGATATGCTGTATGTCATCAACGAAGCGATCGGAGTTTATCACAACAAAGAAGAGTGGGCTGCACTTCGGAAAAAGGCGATGCAAACAGATTTCTCCTGGGCAAAGTCTGCGACCTATTACGAGGGGCTGTATCTCGGAATGCTCAAGTAATTGAGGATAATTTCAGCAAAAAGATCGGGAGAGGAGCAAAACGCTGTCTGTCGTCTTTGCTCCTCCATCTTTTTGTGTTCTTACAGTTGGTAAAAATTTTAGCAATATTCATGCAGGAGACCATATAATTTCATGAGTAACATGACCGAACAGGAGGCGCAGCGCCTCATTTCCGGAAAGCTGTCGCGTTATTTCGGCGTTTCGCCGCAAGAGGCGACGCGGGAACAGATCTATCGTGCCGTCGTTATGAGCGTACGCGATATTATGGCGGAAAAGCATCAGAAATTTCATCTGAAAACAAAGAACGCCCGAGCGAAGCGGGTGTATTATCTTTGCATGGAATTTCTGATGGGACGTTCGCTGAAAAACAGCGTATATAATCTCGGGATCGGAGAAGCGCTCTCCGCCGCTCTGAAATCATATAAGCTGACGCTCGAAGATCTTTATGAAGAAGAGCCCGACGCAGGACTTGGGAATGGGGGACTTGGACGCCTTGCGGCATGTTTTTTGGACGGACTCGCGACGCAGAATTATCCTGCAATGGGATTTTCGATCTGCTACCAGTACGGTCTTTTCAAACAGAAGATCATCGACGGTTGGCAGATCGAGCTTCCGGACGTCTGGCTGCCGGGAGGGGACGCGTGGCTGATCCAGCGTACCGACAAGCGGTTTATTGTCCGGTTTGACGGTACTCTGGAAGAGAAGTGGACGGATCACGGCATGGAGACCGTATACCACAACGCGAAAGAGGTAGAAGCGATCGCATATGATATGATGGTCTCGGGAAAGGATTCCGAATCTGTCAGCACGCTTCGTCTGTGGCGTTCGCGCGCCGTACAGAAGTTCGATATGCAGCTCTTTTCGCAGGGGAATTATGCGGAAGTTATGCGCGACGATACCGACGCGCAGCTGATCTCCAAGGTACTTTATCCGTCCGACAATCATTACGAAGGGAAATCGCTGCGGCTGAAACAGCAGTATTTCCTTGTTTCCGCGTCTCTGCAATGTATTGTCTCCGATCATAAGCGCCGCTATGGTTCGCTTGCTTTGCTTCCGCAGATGGCTGCGATCCACATCAACGATACGCATCCTGCGCTTGCGATCCCCGAACTTATGCGTATTCTCGTCGATGAGAACTATTTCAATTGGGACGTCGCATGGAATATTACGACTGCGACGTGCGCATATACCAATCATACCGTGCTGGCGGAAGCACTGGAAACTTGGGCGGAAGACCTGATCGCGCGGAGACTTCCGCGGATCTACGGCATTCTCAAAGAGATCAACCGCCGTTTCTGCGACGATCTTTGGAGCCATTTCCCGGGTGAGTGGGAAAAGATCTCGCGGATGTCGATTTTGTCTCACAATACCGTACGGATGGCGAATCTCTGCGTCATGGGGTCTCATTGCGTCAACGGCGTTTCAAAGCTGCACAGTGAGATCATCAAGGAGAGTATTTTCCGCGACTTTTACGAATATACGCCTCAGAAATTCCAGAATGTCACCAATGGGATCGCGCACCGCCGCTGGCTGAATCAGTCGAATCCCGAACTATGCGCGCTGATCACGGAATGTATCGGAGACGGGTACGATCTGCATCCGGAAAAGCTCACCGAACTGAGAAAATTTGCAGACGATGAAAGCGTTCTCGGGCGCATGCAGGAAATCAAAGCAATCAAAAAACAGCAGTTTGCCGCGTATGCAAAAAAGCAGCAGGGGATCGTGATCGATCCGTCTACTTTGTTCGATGTACAGGCAAAGCGTATGCACGAATATAAGCGGCAGCTGTTGAATGTTTTGCACATTATTGCGGATTACAATGCATTGCGCGAAAATCCCGATCTGGATATTCAACCCAAAACCTATATTTTCGGGGCGAAGGCGGCAGCCGGCTACGATATGGCGAAACAGATCATCAAACTCATCTGTTTCCTTGCCGAAGATATCCGTAAGAATCCCAAAATCAACGAAAAACTCAACGTCGTCTATATGGAGAACTATAATGTGACGATGTCTGAGGCGCTCATGCCGGCAAGTGAGATCTCGGAACAGATCTCTTTGGCGGGGAAGGAGGCGAGCGGTACCGGGAATATGAAGTTTATGATCAACGGTGCGCTGACGATCGGTACGCTCGACGGCGCGAATGTTGAAATGGCGGAACAGGCAGGAGAAGAAAACTTGTTCATCTTCGGACTGACTTCCGATGAAGTGAATGAGATCTGGTCCCGCGGATATAATTCGAGCGCATATTATAATCAGGATCTCGGCATGCGCAAGATCATTGAGTCGCTGATCGTCGGATTCAACGGCACATCGTTCGCGGAAATTGCGAATTATCTGCTCCGGAATGCGCCTGTTGCCGATCCTTATATGTGTCTTGCAGACTATGAATCTTATTCCAAAACGCAAAACGCAATGAGTATGCTGTACAGGAACGATAAACTCACCTGGAACAGAAAGGCGCTGATGAACGTGGCGGCCGCAGGTTACTTTTCGGCAGACCGCAGTATTCGCGAATATGCAAGGAATATTTGGAATCTGAAGCCGGTCAAATAAAAAGTATCAGTTAGACGAAGATATTTGGAGCAGTGCTCCGAGAGAGATTGTACATGCGTTTTTACTTTAATCCATTGAACAAAGCCTGCAAGTCCCATACGGGAGCTTTTCCGCGCGGTTCCGTCGTCACATTCCGGATCTACTGGGATGAGGACGGGGAAATGCCGCATGACATCGATGCAAGTTTTGTCTTTTTTCAGGATGGAAAAGAGAGGACGGCTCTCTCCATGCAGCGCATGGAGAGAGGGTTCTTTGTTTCTTTGCGCTTTCATCAGGTCGGACTATACTTCTATTATTTCCGCATCGGGGATGATTTTTTCGGGTGCGGAAGATACCGTGACGGCGTGATCACCTCAAACAAAGCCAATCTGAGAACATGGCAGATCACCGTCTTCGGAGAACATTACACAACGCCCGACTGGATGAAAGGCGGCGTGATGTATCAGATTTTTCCCGATCGTTTTCACAAGGTCGGCGAGCTTCCGATCGCAGCGTGGAAAGTCCGCCGCAGTGATTGGGGCGGCATGCCGACGTACAAGCCGAACGAATACGGAAAAGTTTTAAATAACGATTTCTTTGGCGGCAATCTCAACGGCATTACTGAGAAACTCGATTATCTGAAGGAACTCGGCGTAACCGTCATCTATCTGAATCCGATTTTTGAGGCATATTCCAATCACCGGTACGATACGGGCGATTATCTGAAAATCGATCAGCAGCTCGGAACGGAGGAAGATCTGGACCGACTTGTTTCGGAGGCAAAAAAACGCGGGATCCGGATCATTCTGGACGCAGTTCTCAATCATACAGGATCGGACAGCCGCTATTTTAACCGATACGGCCACTACGACAGTGTCGGTGCGTTTCAATCTCAGCAGTCTCCTTATTACGAGTGGTACCGTTTCCGCAGTTATCCGGAGTCATATGAGAGCTGGTGGGGAATCGACACACTTCCCAACGTGAACGAGCAGTCTCCTTCTTATCAGAATTTCGTTTTCGGGGAGAACGGCGTATTAAAAACGTGGCTGCGCCACGGTGTCAGCGGGTATCGTCTGGACGTTGCAGATGAGCTGCCTGACTTTTTCCTTCAAAAGCTCCGTACGGCAGTCAAAGAAGAGACGCCTGACGCGGTTGTGATCGGCGAAGTCTGGGAGGACGCATCCAACAAAATTGCATACAGCGAACGCAGGCAGTATTTACAGGGCTACGAGCTGGACAGCGTGATGAATTATCCCTTGAAGGACGCGATCATCAGCTATGTGCAGTCGGGCAATACGTCTCAGCTCCGCGAGACGCTGTACATGCTGATCGATAACTATCCGAAGCAGACGCTCGACTGTCTGATGAACATTCTTGGAACGCATGACACGCCGCGCATCCTCACTGTATTGGGCGGAAAAACGTGCGCCAATAAAGATGAGATGGCAGTTACTTCCATGGATGAGAAGGAAGTTTCCGCTGCAAGAAAAAAGCTGAAGATGGCTGCCGTTTTGCAATTCACGCTTCCCGGAGTTCCCTGCATTTATTACGGAGATGAAAATGCGATGCAGGGGTATCAGGATCCGTTCTGCCGCGGCTGTTTTGATTGGGTGAATACCGATGAAGAACTGCTTGCATTTTACCGTAAATTGGGCGCTTTGAGAAAAGAATTTCTTCCGTTCCGGGAAGGCGATTACGACGAATTGTTTTCAGACAGCGGATGCATTGTCTATGAGCGCCGCACAGGCGACCAGGTGGTTTACATTTACGTCAATAACTCCAACGGCGTTTATACGATCCATTTTGACGGCGAATACCTGGAACATCTTACGCAGACAAAATTTTCCGGAAGACTTACTTGCGATCCATATTCCTACGGGATTTTTACGAAAATTTCCAAATAGTATGTCAGACATAATACTGATGTATCTACGGCGGATTTTATCCGCCGTTCTGTTTTCGTATCAGGGAAAAATATGCTTTTTTCCTTATTGCGTGTGTCCAAGAACGACACAGACGGATTACCGATCCTGAAAAAACGTATGTCAATGTGCCGTGAGCGCGTCCGGTTTGTGATCGATCTGATTTTATGAAGAATCTGGTGATTTTCCTGAAAAATATGGCATTTCAGGTGTATTTTTCCCATAACTATTCGTAAAAGCTGTGTTTTACGAATAGTTATATTTGTTTCCCCATCACCCAAAAAAGCAGTCGGCTCTTTTTTAAGCGCGCTGTTTTGATACATCGTTCTCATGCACGCCTGATGAAACTGAAAAACTTTCTCCCCTAACTATTCGTAAAATTGACTCAGACCCTTTTTTGTGCTATAATGTTTGTATGGCAAATCTGACGATGGACGGCTCCGATTATTATCGCGAGCGCAATCTCAAAAATCTTGATAAGATCGATGTACTTCTCGAGGAACTTCCCTATTTCTGCGAGGATTTTCTGCGCGGCGTGGAAACGCGCACAAGTACTTTGACGCGCCTCAATTATGTATACGATCTTCGGATCTTTTTTGATTTCCTCTCTAAAAAGAAGTTCCGCGGCAAAAATGTCCGTGAGATCACTTTGGAAGATCTTGAAGCTGTGACGGATACCGATATTGAGATTTTCCTCAGTTACCTTTCCAATTACCGCTTTCATGAGAAGCGCCTCTCCTGCGACGAGCGAGCAAAGGCGCGCAAGCTTTCTGCCGTGCGGTCGATGTACAAGTATTTTTTTCATAAAGGTCTGATCGAAACGAACAACGTCTCCAAGGTCGCTACGCCGAAACTTCATGAAAAGGAGATCATCCGTCTGGAAGGCGCCGAAGTCCCCTCTCTTTTAAAAACTGCGGAATACGGCGACGGGCTTTCCAAACACGCGGCCGGCTATCATGAAAAGACGAAGATCCGCGATACGGCGATCCTTACCCTCTTTTTGGGGACGGGGATCCGTATCTCCGAACTCGTAGGCCTGAACGATGAAAGCATCGATTTTTCGAACAACTCTTTTGTCGTTACGCGCAAAGGCGGGAATAAAGCCATTCTCTATTTTTCAGAGGAGGTCGGCGATGCGCTTGCGGCTTATCTTGCGCAGAAAGAAGAAGATCCAAATGTCCCCGCTGACGAGCATGCCCTCTTTCTCTCCATGCAATACAGGCGTATCACCGTTCGGGCGGTTGAAAATTTAGTCAAAAAATATGCCAAGATCGTGACGCCGCTCAAAAAAATCACGCCGCATAAACTGCGCTCAACCTACGGTACGGCGCTTTATCGCGAGACGGGCGACATTTACATCGTCGCGGATGTTCTCGGTCACCGCGACGTCAATACGACGAGAAAACACTATGCCGCGATCACGGAAGATCACAGAAAATCGGTTGCAGGCGCCGTCAAACTGCATGATGATCGGGAGGACGACTGAATTTGGAGAACGTTTATATTTTGCAGCCCGTGATTTCCGACCGTTCCGAGGCGCTGCACGATGAAGCCGTGGCGCTCATCGAGAGCGCGGGCGCGGCATATGCCGGCACGATGTACGCTCGGATCCGCGAGGTCAATCCCGCTACCTATATCGGAGAAGGAAAACTCGCGGAGCTTTGCGAGCGCCTGCGCGGGCTTGACGTGACGGTGCTGTTCAACGGCGAGCTGTCCCCTTCTCAGACGGTCAATCTTTCCGAGGGATTGGAAGGAAAAAAGGTCATCGACCGCACGACGCTGATCCTCGATATTTTTGCGCTGCGTGCAGAGAGCAGCGAAGGGAAATTGCAGGTCGAGCTTGCGCAGCTTCGCTATCTCTATCCGCGCCTGAAGGGAAAAGGCAGCGCGCTGTCCCGTCTCGGCGGCGGGATCGGTACGCGCGGCCCCGGGGAGACGCAGTTGGAAACCGACCGCCGTCATATCCGGTCGCGCATCCGTTCCTTGGAGGAAAAGCTCGGCAAGACCGAGAAACGGCGCAGTCTGCAAACACAGCGCCGTCAAAAGGACGGCGTGCGCACGGTCGCGCTCGTAGGTTATACGAATACAGGGAAATCTACCCTTCTCAATGCGCTTACCGGCGCCGACGTATTTGTAAAGGACGCTCTTTTTGCGACCCTCGACCCTACATCGAGACGCTTGGAAATTCAAGGCATGCAATTTTTGCTCGTTGATACGGTCGGTTTTTTGCAGGATCTGCCGCATCACCTCATCGAGGCATTCCGTTCCACACTGGAAAGCGCGCTCCACTGCGATCTGTCGCTCATCGTATGCGACGCAAGCGCCGACTACGAGACGCAGTTTCGAACGACCATGGATACGCTCACAGACCTTGGGTTTGCCGCGCCGTACCTGCTTGTAATGAACAAATGCGACAAGGCTGCTGCGGCAGGACAGATGGCTGCCCTTCCGCATGACGCCGTTTGCATTTCGGCAAAGACGGGAATGGGACTCGACCGGCTGAAAGCCGACATCTTTTCCAGACTGCGCGACCGCTTTGTCTGCGTTGAGCTGTTTGTTCCGTACGCGCACTCCGCACAATACGGAGCGATCCGTTCCCTGCTCTCCGAACGGGAGATCGAATATACCGAAGAAGGCATGAAGGTGCAGGCGGTGATCCCGATCGAACATGCCGAAAAGTTCCGCAGCTTTTCGCAAACGGCGCGATGATCGATATGCAGCAGAGAAACGGAAAGACGGGCTTTTTGCCCGTCTTTTACTTCTTGTTTTCGCGTTCGTATTCTTTCGGATCGGTATAGATTTTATCGATCTTGATCGCGGCATACTCTCGGATATTGAGGCATTTGCCGCAGTTATCGCAGATCTTGTTTGGATCGAGGTCGCAGATCTCGCATTCCATACAGCCGTCGCATTCCTTCTCGTCGTCGAGGACGCACATTTTCCGTTCCATAGTGATAAGTATACCCTCTTCTTCCGGAAAAGGCAAGAAATTTTGCAAAAAAAATTATATTTTTTTAGAACAAATGTTTGCAATTTCGGCGCTCTTATGCTATAATCATTTTAAGGAGGATCCTCCCATGCTGAATCAGAGAAAATTAGACGAAGTTCTGGCGTTTATCAACCGTTATACAGATGAAAACGGCTTTCCCCCTACAGTACGCGATATGTGCAGGGAGCTGGGTATCAAATCGACGGCGACCGCCTACGATTACATCAATCGTCTCAAGGAACAAGGGCATCTCGAAAAGGCAGCGGGCAAAAAGCGCGCGGTCTCGTTAAAAAGCACGGGCGGCACGGTGCGTATCCCGTTGGTGGGAACGGTTACCGCAGGTACTCCCATTCTTGCGACGGAAAATTATGACGGATACTATGTCCTCCCCTCTGCAGAGTTTGCGGGAGACGGACTCTTTCTGCTGACCGTTCGGGGCGACAGCATGATCAAAGCAGGCATTTTTAACGGGGATAAGATCGTCGTACGCAAGCAGGAGACGGCGGAGAACAACGATATTGTCGTCGCGATGTTTGACGACGGCATCTCCGAGGGCGCAACGGTCAAACGGTTTTTCCGCCGCGGCGGAAAAATCGTGCTTCATCCTGAGAATGACGCGCTGTCTGACTATGAGCTTGATGAAGTTACCATTCTCGGGAAAGTGATCGGACTTATCCGTTCCAACATCGAATGATCCAATTGTATGGAAAAAGCGCAGCGAATCGCTGCGCTTTTTGTATTACAGATTTTTCAGATAGAAAACTTCGTCCTGCGAGAGTTTTCGTACCTTGCCGCGGTCGAGTCCCGTCAGCGTCAGATCGCCGATCCGGATGCGTTTGAGAAAATCAACATTTTTTCCGATCACCTCGAACATACGGCGGATCTCGCGGTTCTTGCCTTCGGTGAGCACTACATGGAGCTTCGTATATTTTTTATTTGTTTCCATGACCGTCACTTTGCACTTTTTTGTGACGACTCCCCTTTCGATCTCGACGCCTGCTCTGAGCCGATTCAGCTGGATATCGGTAATCGTGCCTTCAATGCGCACGAGATATGTTTTTGCGATCTCGCTTTGCGGGGCGGTGAGACGATATGCAAGTTCTCCGTCATTGGTCAGGATGAGCATCCCCTCCGTATCGTAGTCAAGCCTGCCGACGGGAAATACGCGTCCTGTTCCTGCGGGAAGAAGGTCCATCACCGTCTTTCTGCCTTTGTCGTCGGAGACGGTACAGACGTACCCTTTCGGCTTGTTGAGAAGATAGTACTCATATCTGACTTTGTGAGAGAGCGTTTTTCCGTCGAGCATGACGGTGTCGGAAGCGGAGACGTCGTCGCCCGCTTTTGCGATTTTTCCGTTGATGGTAACGCGGCCGTCCGCTACGATCTCGTCGCATCCGCGTCGGGAGGCTACGCCCTGTTCGGCAAGAAATTTATTGATTCGCATGGTGATTCCCAAACTTTATTCATTCGTTTGTTCCATGATATATAAATTTTGCGAAAAAAGCAAGCGATTCTCCAGGAGAATTTGCATTTGCCCCGCGATTTCTCCCGCCGTTTCGGGGCGCGGTTCAATGAAAGTGAGCCGGCGTTCGACCTGCGCCTGTTCCCGATCGGTGAGCGGATAAGAAAAATGATAGCGGATCTTGCATCCATCGACAGTTTCGTCCTGCGAGCAGAGCTGCGTAAGCGAATACGCTTCAAATGCATGATCGAGCAGCGCTGCGGAACGCTCGTACATGGACGGGCAGTTCAGGACAACGGAAACAACCGTCATACCCTCCCGTTCGGCACCCGTTACAAGGCATCTCCCCGCTTCCGTCGTGAACCCTGTTTTAATGCCCGCTGCGCCCTCATACTGCGCCAGCATCTTGTTTTTATTCGCCCAGTTCCGCGGGGAATAATATTTGGTGGAGACGATGGTGCGGAAGGTATCGTTTTCCATTGCGTGCGCGGCAATCAGCGCCAGATCGCGCGCCGTTGTGCGGTGATCTTCGGCGGGCAAGCCGTGCGGATTGGCGAAGGCGCTGTCCGTTGCGCCGTAAAAAACTGCCCGTTCGGTCATCTCCTGTGCGAAGGCGCGGATACTTCCGCTGTGGTGCAGGGCAAGTGCGACCGCAGCGTCGTTGCCGGATCGAAGCATCAGCCCGTACAGCAATTCTTCGATCGTATAGCGTTCGCCTGCGCGCAGGTAGATACTCGAGCCTTCTGTTCCCGCTGCTTCGGCAGGGATCTCAATCGTCTCGGTCAGATCGCAGTCTTCTATGATGATGATTGCGGTCAGTATTTTTGTCGTGCTTGCTATCGGTAGGCGGCGTTCCGCATTTTCTGTGTGCAGGACCCGCCTTGACGAGACCTCCACAACGCACTCGGCGCCGGACAGAGAAGCGCCTTCGGCGCTGACGCGGGCATGAACAGGAATGATCGCAAGAAACAGCAGCGCCGCCGCGGCAACGCAGCAAACCGGTTTATTCATCGCCGCGTTTGATCATCCTCCCGAGGAGGTCGCCCGCCTTCTCAATGAGCCCGTCAAGCGGATCGTCCGTGACGCGGACGAGACGGCATTCCTTTCCGTCGTCGATGAGAAATCCCGCCGGCTTGACATTGACGACGGTCCCTGCGCCGCCGGCAAACGGAAGGCATTCGCCGTCTTCGATTTTTTTGACGTCGCCGTATTCTCCTCCGCCCGAGAGATACCCCATCGTCACTTTGGTGAACGGTATGACCTGCGCGCCGCTCGCTGTAATGACGGGCTTCCCGATGACGGTGTTCACATCCACAAGTCCGGTCAATTTTTCTGCCGTTTTTTCCATGATTCTGTCGATCTTTTTATCCATTCCATCAAACCCTCCAACATTTTTTTTGTGAGCGCGATCGCGAGCACAAGCCCGTTGAAGACCACGGCTGCGCGGACCGAAATTTTCAGGCATCGTTCGTTATGCAGGAGAGAGCGGTTTTTCAACGAGAGGAAATTGCGATTTTCCCGCAGGACAGAAAAGACCGCGCCCGCCGCAAGCGTGAGAAAGGCTGCAATGAGCACGCCTTTTGGCTCATTTGCGCCGTCCGTCTCCACGATCTGATGATAGCGCCAGAGCTGGAACCCCTGCGTGATCTCGAATTGCTTGCGCGCCGCCGCCATTTCCGAATACTGCAGCAGAATCGCTTTTTTCTTTGTAAGATGAAATACAAATCCTTCCGTCCGTATCTCTGCATATCCGCCGAACAATTTGAGCTTGTGGAACAGCGATATGCAAAACCATGCGCGGTTGCCCGAAACATCGGCATATGCATCCACATACAAAAAGACGGGAAATAAAAAAAGGATCGTGCCTGCAAAGAACGAATATACAAAAAATTCGCCCATATCCGTAATATGGGCGAAACGCTGTAAAATTATGTAATTTAATCGATTTTGACGATGTCGGCATCGTCCAGCCCTTTGAGGAAATCGGGGATCTCATATCCGCCGCTTTCTTCGTCGGGACTTTTCTTTGTTTGGCTGCCTTCCGCTGCGGCAGTCTCTTCGGCGGGAAGTTCGTCGCGCGCATAGAGATACGTATCGCGGTCTTCATCGGAGTGGGAGATCGCCGCCATCAGGGCGTCGTAGTCGGGCAGTTCTTCCAGAGAATGCAGCTTGAACCTCTTCAGAAACTCATCTGTCGTAGCAAACAGGACGGGACGGCCGACGGCGTCCTTTCTGCCGCACGGGTAGATGAGCTTCAGATCGAGCAGCGCATTGACGGCATAGTCGCTGTTGAGTCCGCGCAGAAGCTCGATCTCCGTACGCGTGATCGGCTGTTTGTATGCGATGATGGCGACTGTTTCCAAAATCGTTTTGGTGAGTTCCTTTTCGCGGATGGGATTGAGCACCGCGGAAACGCCCTCTTTGTATTTCGGGTTGGTTCCGAGCTGCGCTTTTTTATTAAATTCGAGAAGCTGGATCCCTCCGTCTTCGCCGTATTTTTCGCGAAGCTCTTTGAGCGCTTTTTTGACTTCGCCTTCCGTGACGTTGAGCTTGTCGGCAATATCCGCAATGGGAACGCCCTTCCCGGAAGCAAACAGGATCGCCTCAATCGTATTCGTCAATATTTCCAAGGTCAGCCTCCTTGTCCCTGTCGGGATTGAGCGAGATTGTGATCTCGCCGAACGCATGTTCCTGTTTTACGCGCAGGAACTGATATTTGAGAAGTTCGAGAATTGCCTGAAATGTCGTAACGATCTCCGGCTTTGTATAATCATGCGTGAAAAGCTGTTCAAACTGCACCTGCTGCTTTTCTTCAAGACATTCCAAGACAAATTGGATTTTTTCTTCCACGGTGAACGAGTCACGCGGGATCTCGCGCACTTCGTCTTCTTTCAGCTCCTCTTCCCGCTTCAGCAGCAGCGCGGAGTAGGCGGAAATGAGTCCGTCCAGCGTGAGGTTTTCCATGGTGAATATGGTGCGCGTTTCACCGACATCCTTATCCGGTTCCTTGAAATAAAAGCCGATCGTCTCGAGCTCTTTGAGCTTTTTCGTCTCTTCCTTGATAAGGCGGTATTCTTCGAGCGCGCGGATGAGTTCGGCTTTGTCCTCTTCGATCTCCGCTTCGAGTTCCGGATCTTCCGTCAGATTCGGCACAAGCGCCTGCGCCTTGATTTTGATGATCGTGGCGGCGATATTCAGATATTCGCTCACTTTGTCTACGTCGAGGTAAGGCAGTCCCTTCATATAGTCGAGGAACTGTTCGGTGACCTGCGAAACAAATACATCTTTGATCTCGATCTCTTCGCGGTTGATGAGATACAGAAGAAGATCGAGCGGGCCTTCAAAGCCGTCGAGGACAGTCGTATAGTCGACGTTCGATTCAAATTTTTCGCTGATGGACTTGATGCGATCCTGGTCTACCATGGAATCAACCCCCAAAGCGCTGTGATCGGCCAGCCGAGATAGTCTGTCGCGAACGTCATAAACCAGTTGAGAATATTAAAATTCATCATCTGCACGACGCCGAAGCGCACAAAAAGATTGCAGATAAAACTCTCCGCAATGAGCGCGAGCAGAATGATCTGACCGTATTTATAGAAGAACTGATAGACTTTCCCCTTTTTTCTGTCGACTGCTTCCCAGATGCGGAACCCGTCCAGAGGATTGAGCGGAAGCAGGTTGAACACAAAGAAAGAGAGGTTATAGGCGAACAGAAAGTAAGTCAGATCATATAAAAAATCCGTAATAAACGGAACGTCGGGCATATAGAACAATACGACGAGAAAGAGCGGATACACCAGAAACGCCGCAAGATAATTCATGACGATCCCCGCGCTCGCCGTCAGTCCCAGCCCCAGCCGATACCTGCGGAAGTTGCTCGGGTTGATCGCAACGGGTTTCGCCCAGCCAAACCCGACGAGCGTGAAGCAGATCAGCCCCACGGGGTCGAAATGGCGCAGCGGATCCAGCGAGAGCCTGCCGCTCCATTTCGGCGTAGGATCTCCGCAGCGGTATGCCACATATGCGTGCGCAAATTCATGCAGCGTCAAAACGACGACGACTGCACAAAACGATGCAAGCAGTTCGATAAGATAATCCAACATCGCTACTATTATATAAGATTTTGCCCGAAAAAGCAAGAGAATGTTCGCCGCGCGACAAAATAATCTGCCCGTAAGGAGATCTTTCTTGCGCAATGCAGATGCTTTCTCCGATTTATCTGCCGAGCGAGATCGTACGGGTGGCGATCCGTTCCGAAAACGCCCTGTCGTGTTCGACAAAAAGAATGGACGCACCCGAGGCGAGGATCGCTTCTTCGATCTGTTCGCGGGATGCAATATCGAGGTAGTTGAGCGGCTCGTCCCATACATACAGGTGTGCGCGTTCGCAAAGGCTCCTCGCCAGAGCCGCTTTCTTCTTCTGCCCTTCGCTCATATCTTTGAGATCGCGGCCAAGGTCGTTCTTCGAAAAACCGAAGCGGGAAAGGATCGCCTTGAAATATGCTTCCCCGATGCCGTACGTCGCAGCATATTCCGCAAGTGTACCCGAGTAGGCGAATGTCTGCGGAACATAGGAAATTTTCAGCCGCGGCGAAAGTTCCAGCGTCCCGTCGCCCTGTATCTCTCCGACGATCCGCCTGAGGAGCGTACTTTTTCCCGTCCCGTTTGCACCGGCGAGGGCGATGCGTTCCCCCTGTCTCATCACAAAGGAGACGGGCTGTAAAATTTTCTTTCCGCCAAGCGAAACGCAACAATCTGAGGCGATCAGGAGCGTATCGCGAAAAAATTGCTCCGGAAACATACAAAGCGGCAAAATCTCTTCAAAGCCCTTCAAGAGTGCGGCGATCCCCTCTTCGGCGCGCTCCGTTCTGTCCCGTGCGGCGGTCGCGCGTTTCATGACGCGCGCGGCTTTTGCGCCGAGAAAGCCGCGGTCGGGTCGGAGACCGGAATTGCGCACGCCGAATTTTTCCCCTTCCGCAGCCGACGACCACTCTGCAATGCGCTGAGCGGACTGTCTGAGCCGCGTGCGCTCTTTTTCAAGTTTTTCCTTCTGCGCGGCGTCCGCCCGCTCGCGTTTTTCCCGCTCCGTCCGCCAGACGGTATAGTTGCCTTGCGTGACCGCGGCGCCCGTCTTTTCCAGAGATAAGATGTGGTCGCAGCACGCGTCGAGTACGGCGCGATCGTGGGAAATCAGGAAAAACCCGCGTTTTCCGCTGAGATACCGTGCGAGGACTTCTCTTCCCGCGCGGTCAAGATGGTCGGTCGGCTCGTCGAGAAGCGGGAAGCGATCTGACGCAAAGAGCACGGCGAGCTGCACCTTGGTCTGTTCTCCGCCGGAAAGCGTTGCAAACGGGCGAAAGAATACATCCTCATCAAGTCCGAGCAGGTTTGCCTCCCGAAAAACTTTCCAAAGCTCCTCTTCGCGAAGATATTGCTCCGAAAGTTCGTATCCGCTCGATTGGCGATCGGCGATTTGAAGCGGAAATTTCAGAAAGCCAAAATCTGCAAGGATACTTCCTTCTCCCTGTAATTCACGCGTCAGAAGTCCGAACAGTGTGCTCTTCCCCATTCCGTTCCTGCCGATGATCCCGAGTTTCCAATCGGTATCGAGAACAAGGGAAAGATCCTCAAAGACGGGCGCAAGCCCGCTCGGATAGCTGAATGTAACTTTGCTGAATTGAATATACGACATGTTTTCCTCCGAAAAAAAATTCCGCAGGGAGACCCTGCGGAAAACACGAAGGAATCCCGCCTCTGATCTCCTGCAAGGTGCGCAAAACCATCCGCCGCGGTCGCGGCGAACGTTTCGTGCGTGTTTCCTTACAAAGAAATCAAAGACGCAATGCAGTATTCCTCCAAATCCAGATGATTACTTCAAACGCGCGGGGATCACGTCGTTCCGGACAAGATCTTCATACGTCTGAGGCTTTACGATATACTCCGCCTTGCCGTCCTTGACAAGGACTGCGGCGGGAATAAAGTTGCGGTTATAGTTGGACGCCATCGAATAGTTATATGCGCCCGTGGAGAGCACGGCGACGATGTCGCCGAGGTTTGCCTTTGGAAGGTTGAACTGTGTGCCGATAAGGTCTCCGCTTTCGCAGCATTTTCCTGCAAGTGCAACGATCTCCGTAGGCGCATCACAGGCGCGGTTTGCGAGTACGGCGGTGTATTTGCTCTGGTAGAGCGCGTAGCGCGGATTGTCGAACATTCCGCCGTCGATGGCAAGGTATTTGCGGATGCCCGGGATCTCTTTGATCGCGCCGACGGTATACAGGGTGATCCCCGCCTCTCCGACGATGGAGCGGCCCGGTTCGATGTTTATGAACGGAAGAGAAAGTCCCTGTGCGGCGCAGCCCGCCCTGACGGCTTCAAGCAATGCCTGCAGATATTCGCGGTAGCCTTCGACGCTGATCTTGGCGTCCTCGTCTGTGTACCAGATCCCGAAGCCGCCTCCCATATTGAGGACGCGCGTCTCAAAACCGAGCGATTTTTTCATCTCCGCCATAAAGGCGATGTTTTTCTGCACGGCAAGGACGAACGACTGCTTTTCGAAGATCTGAGATCCGATGTGGCAGTGGTATCCCATCAAACGAAGATTGCATTTGCCGAGGACGTACTTTGTAAATTCTGCGGCGGCTCCGCTCTGGGTGGAAAATCCGAATTTTGAATCAGGCGTTGCCGTCTGGACATAGGCATGCGTATGCGCTTCGACGCCCGGGTTGACGCGGATGAGAACATTTTGGATCATACCGCGCTTTCCGGCTTCTGCGTCGAGCAGATCGGCTTCGGAATATTCGTCCAGAACAATGGTGCCGACACCGCAGTCGAGCGCGTACGAGATCTCGCGCGGGAGTTTGTTATTGCCGTGCATCGTGATCTTTTCGGCGGGGAAGCCTGCCTGCATCGCTGTATAGAGTTCTCCGCCGGAGACAACGTCCACGCCGATCTTTTCCTGTTTTGCGATCGCGTAGATCGCCTCGCAGGAAAATGCCTTGGAGGCATAGAGCACGAGGCCGTTTCCGCCGTACTCGCGGTCGATCGTATCCTGATAGATACGCATCATGCGGCGGATATATGCCTCGTCAAATACATAGAGCGGCGTTCCGAACTGTTTTGCAAGCGTCGTGCAGTCTGCGCCGCCGATCTCCAAATGACCTTTTTCGTTGATTTTGAGTGTGTCTCGCGTATTCATAAAACTATTATAACATACATATTTCCGCTCGGTCAACAAAAAAAGACATAGTGTCTCTTTAAAAAGAAATACTATGTCACACATATTACTATTCTAAATCCTGTTTTACAGCTTTAATTCCAGCTTCGCGCCCCCTCTCGATACGCCTCCCACCAGGTATAGCGCTCAGCTGATTCATGCGCCAGCAAAGAGATCCTGTCTACTTCCGTTCCGTCGCGGTAGAGAACTGCCTCCCCGATCGCCTCACCCGCCGAGACGGGAGCGAGGATATCCCGCCACTCGTATGAGACAGTATAGTTTTCCTCTGTTCCGCGTCTTCTCAGATAGGCAAGCGTGCGGTCCGGCACGGCGTGAATGCTTTTTGTTGCGCTGCCGCGCACCGCAACAGGTTCTTCCAGCGCTTCCCCTGCCCTCAGAAGTACAGTGCTTTCAAAATTGTCGAATGCATAATCAAAGAGAGAGCTTACGGCGGAGAAGCGCGTTTTCGAATCGCTTGCGCCGATCGCAACGGAGATCACGCGCATATCTCCTTTGTGCGCTGCCGCGGCGAGGCAGAACCCTGCTTCGTTTGTGAATCCTGTTTTGCCGCCGTCGCAGCCGTCGTAGCTGCGGATGAGTTTATTTGTATTCGTCATCTGCGTCGTCCTGCCGTCCGGATGTGCAAAATCTTCCAACCAGACATGAGAATATTCATGGTATTTTTCGTGACCGATGAGTGCGCGCAGCATCACGGCTACATCTTTGGCACAGGAATACTGCGGATCTTTCGGAAGCCCCGTACAATTTGCAAAGAGCGTATTTTCCGCGCCAAGTTCCTTTGCCCGTGTATTCATACGCTCGCAGAAGGCCGCTTCACTTCCCGCAACGCGTTCGGCGATCGCCACGCAGGAATCGTTTGCCGAACACACCGCAATACTTTTTAACAGTGCGTCGGCTGTATAGGTGAGCCCTGCGCCGAGAAAGACCTGCGATCCCCCCATTCCCGCGGCACGTTCCGAGACGGTGATCTCATCGGTAAAAGAGAGTTCTCCGCGCTCTTCCGCCTCGAATGCCAGGAGCAGCGTCATGATCTTGCACATACTTGCGATCGGAAGACGCTCCGTTTCGTTTTTCGCATACAGCTGCACGCCGCTCGCTTCGTCCATTAGATACGCCGCTTTGCAGGCGAAGGAAAGTTCATTTTCATCCGCAGAGGCCGCTGCGGCGCCCGTTCCCAACATTGCCGCAGCAAAAGATACTGCCGCGACGGTACATATCAATCCCCTTTTCATACTTTCAGTTTGTACGGTTTGACGCGACTTATACCTAAATGATATTGCCGATGGGATGAAACAGCGCGGACAGCAGGATCGCTTCCGCAAGGCAGACGAGAACGGCGAGCGCAAGAAAAACGAGAAGATCGAGAACCAGCAGCCGGACGTCGTCCGCGCAAAACCGGAATCTGCGGGCGCGTCCGCAGGAGAGCGCCGCGCCGAGAATGAGCAGACAGTCGGTCAGGATATGCACGGGAAGATAGAGCGCAAAAACCACGAGCGCGCCCGTCAGCTTATATACGGAAAAGAAAATGACGAGACTGCCGCCGAATGTACAGGAACGGTAAAAAAGAACGACGGTCGGTACGGTGAGACACGCATAGTGCATTCCGCCAAGAAGCACGAGCGCCAGCAGAAGCGCATTGCCCGCCGTCCGCTCAAAAAATATCACAAAGACACTTCGCTCCGAAAAACAGACGCGGTCTAAAAAACGCTCGCAAAGGCGCAGATGATAATCGTATCCGGCGGGAGTTTTTACAAATACAGCGCCAAGTACAACGCATACAAGAAATCCTGCCGCAAAGATCACGAGCGCCCTTTTTCGTTCAAAGGCACGCGAAAAGACATCCCGAACATGAAAAAACGGGTCCATACCCTATCATATGAACCCGAAAGCATGTACTATTCAGTTTTTCAGCATGTTCTCTATGCCGATTCCGTAACCGCGCGTCGGATCATTCAAAAAGACGTGTGTCACCGCGCCGACGAGTTTTCCGTTCTGAATGATGGGGCTTCCGCTCATACCCTGTACGATCCCGCCCGTTTCCGCGATCAACGCTTCATCCGTAACTTTGATGACGAAATTTTTGTTTTCGCGGCTGTTCGCGGCCACTTTGGCGATGGCGGCCTCGTACGCTTTCGGCGTAACGCCGTCCACCGTGGAATAGATGACCGCTTTTCCGATCGTCGCTGCGGTAAGCGGAGCCGCCTCAACCGTCTCTGCATTTGAAAAATCATACCCGCCTGAAAAATTGCCGTAAAGTCCCGTTTCGCACACTTTATCGGCTTCTCCAAGGCGGCTGTCGTTCATGAAGAGCCCCCTCAGTTCCCCCGCTTTGCCGCGTTCTCCGCGGTTGACGCTGACGATACTGCAAAGATATACGGAGCTGTCTGCAATCGTGAGCGCGGACTTATCTTCGCCGCAGACTGCATGCCCGAGCGCGCCGAACCGCAGCGTATCTTTTTGAATATAAGTGACGGTCCCGATGCCGGAAAGCGTATCGCGGATGAGAATGCCGATCTTATATTTGCCCGTATGCCTGTCTTGTACGGGCGTGATCTCAATTTTCGCCTGTTCGCCGCCTCGTTTGAGCGTAATGGTCACCGGTTTTCCTTTGCTTCTTGCGAAAGCGGCGTTGAGATCTTCGATGCTCTTTGTGTGGATCCCGTCGACTGCGACGATCACATCTCCCGTCCGCATGCCGGCTTCCGTTGCGGGACAGAAAGCCCCCTGCTCGGAGGAGACCTCTTTGAAGCCGACGATCTCGACGCCTCCCGCCGAAAGCGAGAAACCCGCCGTCATCCCGCCGATATAATATAATTCCGTCGCAGCCGAAGCGGGCAGCGCGTTTCCCCCGAGAAAGATACAGCCTGCCGCAAGAACTGCCGTAAAAAGAAATTTCAGCCTACGCATAACACCTCCGTGTACAGAAGGTAATTTGCGTAAGCCGAAAGCGTTCTATGCGTATTTTTCTTGGACTATGAAAGGGAGTTTTTGTAAGATTCAGCCGAGTTTAACAGCTCCGCCGCATGCAGCAGAGCGGTTGGATTCTCTGCGTCTCCGCCGATGAGCCGCGCGATCTCACGGAGGCGCGCCTCCCCTTCCGCTTCGCGGATGCAGGTATGCGTTCTTCCGCCGCCTTCCTCTTTTTCGATGATAAACTCCTTGTCTGCAAAAGAAGCGATCTGCGCCAAATGCGATACTGCGATGATCTGAATATGTTTTGCGATCTTGCAGAATTTCTCCGCAACGGTGCGCGCCGTCTTTCCGCCGATCCCCGCGTCGATCTCATCGAAAATATATGTACCGATCGCATTGACCGACGAGAGCTGCGCCTTGACGGCGAGCATAAAACGGCTCATTTCGCCGCCGCTGATGATCTTTCCGAGCTCTTTCAGCGGCTCTCCCGCGTTGGCTGAGAAAAGGAATCTGACGCCGCCAAGCCCCTCTGCGGTCGCCTTCGGCGCGTCTTCGCGGACAAAGTCTTCGAATTGTATTTCAAAGCGCGCGGAACGGATATTCAAAGTCTTCAATTCTTCGACGACACGCGAAGTAAAACCTTCCGCGGCCTCTTTCCGCGCGGCGGAAAGCCTGACGCAGACGCTGAAAATATCGTCCTCAGCCTTCTCCAGCTGTTTTGTGAGCATCTCGAATTTTGCGCCGCTGTCGGAGAGCAATTCGTATTCTTTTTCTGCATTTTCGAGAAAGGTCAGGATCTCCCGCACGGAAGGACCGTATTTTCTCTTCAGGGTTTTGAGTTCATCGAGCCTGTTTTCGACGCGCTCCGCTTCCCGTTCGTCGACGTCGAGTTTCTCTGCGTAGGATTCCGCGGCGTCGGCAACGTCTTCAAGCTCGGCGGTCGCATTCTCCAATCGTTCGGAAAGCGCCGCATACGCTTCGTCGAATTTCGAGATAGCCGCAAGGCTGCGGGCGGCGCCGCGCAAAGCGTCGACCGCCCCTCCGTCCGCCGTCATATACTGCCGCGCGGCAGACAGACCGTCTAAGATCTTTTCTGCATTGCGCCAGCGTTCGCGGAAAGCGAGCAGCTCCTCTTCCTCGCCCTCTTTCAGCTGTGCGGATGCGATCTCCTCGATCTGAAATTTTAAAATATCCAGCCTGCGGGTGCGCTCTCCTTCGTCTCCGCCCAATTTTTCGCGGTCTGAAAGAATGGAGCGGCGGCGTGCGAGAAGAGATGCAAGCTCCCGTTTGATCGCCGCAACCGGTTCGCCTGCAACGTCATCCAAAAGACGAAGCTGATTGCTCTCTTTGAGAAGGTAGAAATGTTCGCTCTGTCCGTGAACGTCGACAAGGTACGCCGTCAGCCTCCTGAGCATAGAAACTGTCACGCTTGCGCCGTTGACTTTTAAAGTCCCCTTTCCGTCCGCCGTGAACCTGCGCGATATGATCAGCTCATCCTCCGCTTCAAGATCAAACTCTTCAAGGATCGCTTTGATGCGCGCGTCATAGTCTGTAAATTCCGCGCGCACGAGACAGAACGCTTCCCCTGAGCGGATCATCGCTTTGTCGGCTTTTGCCCCGAGGACAAAGTCAATGGAATCGAGAATGATGGATTTGCCCGCGCCCGTCTCTCCGGAAAGGACGTTGAGTTTTTCCGAAAATTCTATGTCCGCGCGCTCGATAAGCGCAACGTTTTCGATCAGAAGTCTTTTTAACATATCTCCTTGACCAGCGCGGAAAGCCGTTCGGCGACGGTTTTTCCCGCTTCATCCGTCTCGCAGATCAAAAGAACGGTATCGTCGCCCGCGATCGATCCGACGACTTCCGCATACGCCAATCCGTCGATGACGACGCCTGCATTTGCGCCGCTCCCGGGAAGCGTTTTTACAACGATCTGATTTCTGACGGGCGTAATTTTAATGACGCACGCCTGAAAAAGTGCGCGCAGTTTTTCGGAGACGCCGCCCTCGTGTTCCCGCAGGGAAGCGTAGCGGAAGCGTTTCTGCGTGCCTTTAAGTTTAATTAAGTGCAGGTCTTTGATGTCGCGCGAGACGGTCGCCTGCGTCACCTGCATGCCCTGCGCCGCAAGTTCGGCGCAAAGCTCCTCCTGCGTTTCGATCTCCTGCGCTCCGATAATTTCCAGAATTTTCGCATGTCTTGCATTACGCGCCATATGAGTTCTCCGTTTAATTGATTTTTTCGGTAAGCCTGCGGAAATATTCGCTCAAACCCCGCGTTAAGAATGCGGCGCTCCGCACGGATTTTCTGATGATAAGTTTATCCTCCGATCCCGCCTGACCGAGATAAACGCCGTCTCCATACAGGACAAGCGCTCCCTTGGGGAGAGAAAACCCGAGTTCGCTGCGGTTGGAATAGGCGATCGGACGGCTCCGCATGGAAAATGCGCAGACGGGCGTCAGTTGAAATGTCTCGCAATCGGGCGTCATGATGCTTCCCCCCGCCGAGAGCGAGTACGCTGTGGAACCTGTCGGCGTGGTCACGATCAATCCGTCCGCGACAAACTCGCCTGCGTGGCTTCCGTCGATCGTAACGTCGATGGTGACGACGCGGTTATCTTTCTCCGGCGCGATGGGATGCAGCAGCGCGAGTTCATTCAGGCAGTCGCAGCGGCTGCCGTTCAGCTCCACTTCCAGCATGGCGCGGTTGAGAACGGCGCAGTTTTCATCGAGCACGAGCGGAACGACCTTTTCCGCCTCTTCCCGCTCAAATTCGGTAAGAAACCCGAGACGGCCGAAATTGACGCCGACCACAGGAATATTCAGAAGCGAAGCTCTTTTTGCCGCGCGGAGCATGGTTCCGTCGCCGCCGAGAACGACGAGGCGGTCTCCGCACAGCTCAGAAAGATCGTCTATGAGAATCGCCGTATGCCCTGCCGCATAGATGCGCGCGGCAAGCTTTTCGGCAACGTACCGTTCCACCTGATCGCGATTGTAATAAATTCCGATATTCATTGCCTGTATTATACACCAAACATTGTATATATGCAAGAGAATACGCAAAAATTTTATAAATTTATTCAAACAAGCTGCGCCGCGTGTTTTAAAAAATCAGACAGGCCCATGGCTTGCCCTTCTTTTTTCAGAAACACGATGTATTCGATATTTTTTCGTTCGCGGATCGGCGCATTGACGATGTTCTGAGGGGCGAGCGCGTGTTCCGTACAGAACGCGTAGAAATTTTCGAGCAATGATCTATGATACCTGAGAGGCAGAATGCCGCCCTTTCCCAAGCCCTTTCCCCCGCATTCGAACTGCGGTTTGAAAAGAACAAACGCTCTGCCGCCGCGATCCAAAAGCTGTGCAACAGCGGGAAGCACCAACTGCAGAGAGATAAAACTCAGATCGGAAACGACGCCGTCGAGCTGCTGCGGAAAATCTTCCCGTTTGAGATAGCGCGCATTGGTGGAGTCCATGACGACGACGCGCTCGTCGGAGCGGATACGCGCGTCCAGCTGGCTCTCTCCGACGTCCACCGCGTAGACGCGTTTTACGCCGTTTTGCAGCAGAACATCACAAAATCCGCCCGTACTCGCACCAAGATCGGCAAAGACCTGCCCTTCGACGCGTTCTTTGAACGTTTCCAACCCGCGCGCCAATTTATATCCGCCGCGCGAGACGTACGCTTCCTCTTCCTCTGCAAACGTGAAAACATCGCCGTCGCAGACGTCGTCGGACGGCGCAAGCAGCTTGCCGTTCCGCTGTATCTGTCCGCGCAGCAGCGCTTCCTTGGCGCGCGTCCGCGACCCGTATTTTTTTGCAAAATAACTATCTGCGCGCATTGCAATTTCCACTCCTTAAAACAATAGTATTCCAGAGATATTACTATGTAAAAATAGGAAAAATGAG
>CALVLR010000156.1 GCA_944340685.1 uncultured Clostridia bacterium
GCTCCAGCGACGCAGTCCGGAGACGGCGGAAGTCATCGAGATCCGTATAAAGCTCGAACAGCACCTTCTCGCACTGCGGTGCAAATCGCTTTTCGTAGACGCTGAAAGCGGTAAACAACAGCGCATGGCGGAAATCGCGCTGCGACACATGGATGCGCTCTTGATTGCAATAAGCCCCCTGCCCCTTTGCCGCGTGAAAAACTTCTTCCGTGTATGGGCAGTAAACGACGCCGAAAATTTCCTCCTCGTCTTCGACAAGCCCTACCGAGATAGCGCTCAGACGCATCCCGCGCGCAAAATCAGAAGTCCCGTCGATGGGATCCACGACCCAATAGAGCGCCCCGAGTTTTGCATCGGCAGGCGCTTCTTCCCCTAAAAAGCCTGCCTGCGGCAGGATTTTGCCAAGAAGCCCTTTCAATTTCTCTTGTACGGCTGTATCGGCCGACGTCACGAGATTGGAAGAATTTCCCTTTTCTTTGACCGTAAACGCGCGCATCATGATGGACTTGCAGGATCTGACGGCTTCGATGACGCTCTCTTCAAACGCTTTTGTGATCTCCATACCCACCTCCGAAAAAAGGACGAGCACAGCTCGTCCTTTCATGATTTTTATTTCCTGCCGAGCATACGGCGCACAAAAGGAGGAAGACGCTTTTCGCGCGGGTCCTCTTCCTCCGGCTCCGCCTGCGGCTGCACAGGCTGCTGCGGCTGTTGGCCTGCCTGCGGCGCGGCATACTGCGGCTGCTGCGCTTGCTGGGAAGGCTGCGCATATGCGCCATAAGCGCCGCCGTAAGGCTGCGCAGACGACTGCTGCGGGACAGACTGCGCGGGCTGCTGCGCAGTATACTGCGGCTGCGCAAACGGAGAAGCATATGTTTGCTGCGCTTGCCCATAAGGCTGAGCCTGCTGATAGACCGGCTGCTCCGGCTGGACGGACTGCTGAGCATACGGATTTGCCGCCGCGGATCCATACGGATCGGGAGCGGCTGCCGCCTGCGGCTCCTCCTGCGGCTGCGCCATAAAGGCGGCGCGCACAGCGTCGGTATGTTCTGCCGCGCGGAAACCCGTAGCAATGACGGTCACTTCCACTTCGTCCTGCACGTTTTCATCGACGCAGGCGCCGAAAATAATGTTCGCGGAGTAATCGACAACCCCGTGAATGAGTCCTGCCGCCTTGGTGACCTCGTCGAGCGTCAGATCGGGTCCGCCGACGATATTCAGGATAACGCCCGTAGCGCCCTCGATCGTCGTCTCCAAAAGAGGCGAATTCACGGCGAGACGGACTGCATCGATGATGCGGTTCTCGCCCTTGGCAACGCCGACGCCCATGTGCGCGTCGCCGCGGTCTTTCAGGACGGTCCGCACATCTGCAAAGTCAAGGTTGATCAGCGCAGGCGTGACGATGAGATCGGCGATCCCGCGGATCCCCTGCTTGAGCACTTCGTCTGCGACGCGAAGCGCCTCCGTCATCGTCGCATTTTTGGGCACGACCTCGCGGATCTTCTCGTTTGGAATGATGACGATGGTGTCGACGTATTTCCTCAGATTCTCAATGCCCTTGACGGCATTGTCCATTCTGCGCTTTCCTTCAAACTCGAAAGGTTTGGTCACGACGGCGACCGTAAGGATCTTCTTATCTTTGGCGATCTTGGCGATCACGGGCGCCGCTCCCGTGCCCGTTCCTCCGCCCATGCCGGCGGTGATAAACAAAAGATCGGTCCCCTCGATAGAGCGCGCAAGCTCCTCTTTGCTCTCCTCGGCGGCTTCTCTGCCGATTTCAGGCTCCGCGCCTGCGCCAAGCCCTTTTGTACGCTGTCCGCCGATCTGGATCTTCGTCTTCGCTTTGTTGCAGGCAAGGATCTGCGCGTCGGTATTGACCGCGATGTATTCCGCGCTCGTGATCCCTGCCTCGATCATGCGGTTGACTGCGTTGTTTCCCGCGCCGCCTACGCCGATCACGCAGATCTTGGCTCTCCCGCTCAGCGTCAGTTCATTTGCCGGCGCGGGCGCACTGCGCTCCACATCATCTCTCCCGACGAAGGGAACATTCTCGTTAAACATACTTAACCTCCGAAAATCACATTGAGAAGTTTATTCAACCACCCGCTTTTGAGATGGTCGTCGTAAGCCATGGCAACGAGCGCAATGCGCGAACTCATCGCAGGCTTATTATAATAAGGCAAATCAGGCGCAAGCGGCTCGCAAATACGGCTGATGCGCTTGGTGATATGCTCCAACGCGCCGCGTATATCGGCAAGCCCTTCCCCCGATACGCACAGCGGCTTATAGTCAAGTTCCTTGGAAGAACACTCTTCCAAAAATCCGCCGATGGCTTCGCAGATCTCGTCAAGCCCCTCTTTCACGCACTCGACAAGCTCGTCCAGATCGATGTCATACGTCTCTCCGCGGAAAGAAAACTCGAACCTGCCCGCATTATCTTTGGAAAAAAGATTCGCACGCGCCAACAGCGCGACGGCAGCCTCGTAGGAGAGCGCAAAGCGCTGCATCAGCTTTACGGCGATCTGACCCTTTCCGACGAAATACGTCCGCTGCGCTAAAATACCGTTCCCCATGAGAACGCACAGCGTGGAAGACATAAATCCCGCGTCGAAAAAGAGCGCGTATTCATCCCTTGTTTCCGAAGGGATCAGATAAGAAGCCATTGCAAGCTGCGTGGGCAGGAAGTGGAGCGCGATCTTCATATCGGAGAAGATGTGCTCCATTGTCTCGGCAAAATAATCGCTGCAATAAAAATAGGAGAGCACGCCGCTCAGCACATCGGAGACGAGACCGGAGGGATTTACGATGCGACGGTTATCACCCGTGACGTAGATCATGCTCGTGGCGCGCATAAAGCGGTACCCTTCGAGCGACTCTTTTCCGCTTTCGAAGAGTGCATCGATCTCTTTCTGTCCGATGCGGCGGCGCTTTGCAAATCCGAGCACCTGCTCCCTTGGGATGACGCGCGTAAACGCACCGGGGACCCCGATGTACAATTCACGCACGCGTTCGTCGCAGATCTGTTCAACTGCGGTAAGCGCGCGGGTGACCGCATCGGCAAGTTTTTCCGTATCGAAAAAAGCGTCTTCATCGTAGCCGTCGTACGGCTCCGTTCTGCTCGCTTTGAATACGAAGGTGTTATTGACGCCGCGCTCCCCGATGAGTACCGTGATCTCGGAGGACCGCACGTCAAGCACCGCAACGCTTTTCCGACTCATAATGCCCTCGCTGTGTTCCGCTTGAAATTTCTCTTCTACTATTATAACAGCACGGGGAAAGTTTGTCAAGAAACGAGGAACTTTTTTCAGGATTCCGCCCGTTTTTTTCGTAAGAAAAAACGTTCTCTTGCCTGAACAGAGAACGTTTCATTTTCAAGCGGCTCAGGAGAGGCTTCCGATGTCTACCGCGATCTCTCCTTCCGACGTCACCGTCGCCGTGATCGTCCGCCAGACGCGCTGCGCGTCGGTCATGGCAAGATAGGATTGCGTAGCGGCGGCAGCCATTTCGCCCGCCCGCTCGGCGGGATTGAGAAGATCGATCTGCGCGCCTTCATGCATATAAATGCGGAAAATGTTCCAGCCGCTTGCCGGCGCAAGCAGCTCGATACGGTCGACATTGGCGCGCACTTCGCCGAGGCTCTCCTGCATTGCCTGATACACCGCAAGCAGCTCGTCAAAGTATTCGCCGCTCACGCTTCCGTCTGCCTCGGTCAGCGTGAATCCTTCCAGAAGGATATATCCGTCCGAAGAAGAGACCGTATCCAGGATCACGCCTTCTTCGTCGAGCACGGTATACGAGCCGTCCTCGCTGCGGATCACGAACGCTTCTCTCCGTTCCACGATCTCGACCGAGATCGTCTCCGGATATTCCTTTGCGATCGTTACCACTTCAAATCTGGGATCGGCTTCCACCGTCGCGCGGACCTCGGAAAGATCAAGAAAAACAGAACTGCGGTTGACGTATCCGTTGAGCTGCTCTTTGAGCACTTCCGCCGCCGCGACGCCTTTCTCCGTATAGGTGCGGAACGTCGCGCGGACATACGTCACGGTAAAGATCGCGTTCAGACCCGCCGCTATGACTGCGGCAAGCAACACAAAAGCGATGACCGTTGTAAGGACTCTTTTTTTCATTGGTATCTCCGAAATGCGGGCTAAACCCGCACGCGCCTGATCTCTGCGCCAAGACTTTTGAGTTTTCCGCGGAAATCTGCATATCCTCTGTCGATATGAGAAAGATCCAGCACTTCCGTGCGTCCCTCCGCGCCGAGCGCGGCAATGACGAGAGCCGCGCCGCCGCGCAGATCGCCCGCGACAACGCTCGCTCCGTGCAGTTTTCTGACGCCGCGTACAAAGGCATTGCGCCCTTTGACCTGAATATCCGCCCCCATTTTCTGCAATTCGGGAACATATTTGAACCGCGTCTCAAAGAGGTTTTCCACGATGAGCGCGCCGCCGTCCGCCCCTGCGTTGAGCGCCGTTGCCTGCGCCTGCAGATCGGTCGGAAATCCGGGAAACGGCATCGTTTCGATGCGGCGGTTACAGCGGAGACGTCCGCTGCTTTCTATTCTTATTTTATCATTTTTTGTATGTATTTTGCAACCGTTTTCGCGCAATTTATGTAAAAGCAGGCGAAGATTCTCACCCTTTAATCCGCTTGTCTCCACCTCTCCGCCGCAAACGGCGCAGGCGATCAGAAAGGTGCCCGCTTCAATGCGGTCTTTCATTGGCTTATAGGTAACGCTTCCGAGCTCCTGCACGCCTTCGATCTCGATCACATCCGACCCTGCTCCCGCGACCTTTGCCCCCATCGCATTGAGGAAATTCTGCAGATCAACGATCTCCGGTTCCTTCGCAGCGCCCGCAAGCACCGTTCTTCCCTCCGCCTTGACCGCCGCAAGCATGATGTTCTCCGTTGCGCCGACGCTCGGGAAATCGAGCAGGATCTCCGCTCCCCTGAGCTTTTCGCATTCGCAGAAAATACAGCCGTCGCGCTCGGAGATCCCGACGCCGAGCTGTTTGAGCGCATTGAGATGAAGATCGATGGGACGAAGCCCTATATCGCAGCCGCCCGGGTATGCGATGAGCGCACGGTGAAAACGCGTCAGGAGTGAGCCGAGCATAAAGACGGGGGAGCGCAGTTCCCCCGTGAGCACGGAAGATATTTCATGCGAGGTCGCGTCCGCGCTTTCGATGATGGTATTCCCGCCCGAAAACCGTACGTCCGCCCCCAGCTCGCGCAGGATCTGCGCCATGCACAGGACATCGGAGATCTGCGGCGTATCGCGGATCACGACGCGTTTCTCCGTGAGAATGGATGCAGCAAGCAGCGGAAGGACGGAATTTTTCGCCGACTGCAGGGCGACCGCTCCAAAAAGTCTGCGCCCGCCGTCGATAACGTATTTATCCATAATTCTCTCCTATCGTATTTCAAAGGCTGTCAATCTGCCCCGCCCGGGGCAAATTTTTCCGCCATTATACAGTACATTGTATGAATTTTTCCGTTTGCGTGTGTCTGGAAACGCCGTACACGACTCCCATTCCGGCAAGCGTGACGACCAGAGACGTATTGCCCGCCGAGACAAGCGGAAGCGGAAGCCCCGTAGGCGGAATACACCCGCTGACGACAAGCGCGTTCAGCGTAGCCTGCACGGCAAACGCAAGCGTGATCCCGCCCGCCAGCAAAAAGCCGTAAAAATTACCGCATCGCGCAGCAATGCGAAACCCGCGCCAGACGATAAACGCAATGACGCAAAACATTGCCAGCACACCGAAAAACCCCGTCTCTTCCGCAATGACCGAGAGGATGAAATCGCTCTCCGCAAAGGGAAGAAAACGGTATTTCTGGCGCGAATTGAACAGCCCGACGCCGAACAGATTGCCATTGGAGAGCGCATACAGCGATTGGATCAGCTGATATCCCTCGTCTTTCGGAGACGCCCACGGATCCATAAACGCAGACAGCCGCTGCAAGCGGTAGGGCGCGGCGACGATGAGCGCGGGGACCGCGAGGACGACGGGAACAATGACGGCGGCAAGCGCCTTCTTGGATGCGCCCGCCAGAAACAGCATTCCGATCATGATCGCGCCGACGCACATGGTGACCGACATATTCGGTTCCAGCATGATGAGAATACAGATCGCAAGCCCTGCGCCGAGTACGGGCAGGCAGCCTCTGAGCGTACGCATGCGGGCAGGATCCTTTGCAAAATAACCTGCGGTAAAGAGCACAAAGCCGAGTTTGGCAAATTCCGAGGGCTGTATCGTCAGAGATCCGATCCCGATCCACCGCGTCGCTCCGTAATTGCTCCGTCCAAGCCCCGGGACAAATACGAGCGCCAGCAGGACGAGCGATACAATGAGCGCCGGAAGCCCGATCTTCCGCATTTTTTCATATGAAATAAAACCGACGCCGATCATTGCCGCCACACCGAGAAACAGCCCGACGAGCTGCTTTTTGAAAAAATAAAAGGCATCGCCGTACTGCACCTCGGCATTATAACTGCTTGCGGAATACACGCATACCACGCCCCACGCCGCAAGCAGGATCACGGCGGCAAGAAAGAAAAGATCTCCCTTTGCCGCCCCCGATCTATTCCGCCCTTTCTGCAAACGTATCCTCCCGCGTCCTTTCTCCCGCTTCCCGCCGCAATTCTTCAAAGATCTGCGCAAATCTCTCTCCCCGTTCTTCATAGCTCCTGAACGCGTCGAAGCTTGCGGAAGCAGGGCTCAGTAAAACGTTCTGCCCCTTCCCCGCAGTCATATAGGCAATGCGGACCGCCATATCGAAAGGTCTGCACAGCGTAACTTTGGTGAACTCGGCTTTCAGCGCGGCGTTCAGGATCCGGAAGGCATTTTCTCCGTAGATCACGGCATGCACTACGCCGGAACGCCTGATCGCCTCGAAGAGCGGTTCATAGGAATAGCCCTTGTCTTTTCCGCCGACAAGAAGCACGCTTTCCCCCTTCACGCTTCCGATCGCCTTGATCGTCGCGTCGACATTGGTCGCTTTGCTGTCGTCGATAAAAGCGATCCCGTTCGCCTCGCCCAGCCTGCTCATCCGATGCTTCACGCCGCGGAACGAGGTAAGCGCTTCCACGACCTGCCCTGTCTGCAATCCCATCAGTTTCGCCGCGCATAAAGCGGCGAGCGCATTGGAAATATTATGATCTCCGTCCAGCGGCAGGTCGGCGGCGGACATCACCCTTTCCCCGCGCCAGTACAAATTGTCCTCCCTGCAATAGGCGCCGTCTACCTGCTCGGCAAGAGAAAACCAAACGACGTTTGCATGTGTTTTTTCCGCAAAAGTGCGCACGATCGCGTCGTCGTAATTGAGCACCGCATACTCGCTCTCCGCACAGTTCTTAAGAAGGCGCTGTTTTAAAAATATGTAATTCTCCATTGTGTAGTGGCGGTTCAGGTGATCTTCCGTAACGTTGAGTTCGATTGCGATGTGCGGACGGAGCGAAGTGAGCGTTTCCAGCTGAAAGGAAGAGACCTCCATGGCGGCAATGCCGTCCTCGCCGAGTTCTTTCAGGCACGCCGTGATCGGCTTTCCGATATTGCCGCATGCCACAGTCTTCTTTCCGGCCGTGCGGAAGACGTGTTCAAGCATGGAAACGACCGTCGTTTTTCCGTTCGTCCCCGTTACGGCGACGACGGGGCAGCAAAGCGCACGCGCGCCGAGTTCCGCCTCGCCGACGACTGCCTTCCCCATCCGCTTGAACATGACGGGCAGCGGATGATCGATGGGAATGCCCGGGCTGAGCACAAGAACGTCGCACAGTTCCCCGCGGGAGGTAAGCTCCTCCTTTTTTACGGCGTGCGCGCCCTTGGTAACAAGTTTTTCAGTCGCATCGCGTACCGCTTCATCGGATACGTCGTCATAAAGGTACACCTTCGCGCCCTTGCCGAGCAGGTATTCAGCCGCGGCAATGCCGGAACGGGAGATGCCTGCCACAAGAAACGTCTGTTCGGGAAAATACATATCTCCTCCTTCTCCCCGAACGGGAGATCAGACAAGCGGAAGCAGCAAGGTGAGCGAAAGAACAGCCGTGACTGCCGCATAGGCGTAGGCGATCTTTCCCTCCGAATAGCCCTTATGCTGAAAGTGATGATGCAAAGGCGCCATCAGGAATATCCGTTTGCCTGTTTTTTTGTAATATATGACCTGAAGGATGACGGATATGCTTGAAAGGACAAACATGATTCCTGCGATCGGCACGACGAGCGCGTTTCCCGAGAAAAGCGCCAAAGAAGCGGCAAATCCGCCGAGCGCAAGCGAACCCGTATCTCCCATGAAAACGCTTGCCCGACCCGTGTTGAAAATGAGATACGCCGCCAGCGCCCCGACAAGGCAGAACGAAAGGAGCGCAAGCGCGCCGCTGCCCCCCTGCAAAGCGATCAGACACCCGACTGCAAGAAAAAACACGGCGCTCGTTCCGCCGGCAAGCCCGTCCAGCCCGTCGGTGAGATTGACGCCGTTCACCGTACCCAGAAAGACGAGAACGCCGAGCGGAAGCATCCACCAGCCGATGTCCGTTTCCAGCGTTGTATACGGGATCCGCAGCACCGTAAGCCCTTCCGTACAGCAATACACGGACGCCATGACGGCGACCGCAAACTGGAAGATGATCTTCTGATAGGGACGCAATCCGAGATTCTTACCCCGTTTGAGTTTGAGCAGATCATCTAAAAATCCGACGGCAAGGTAGCCAAGCCCTACTGCGAGCGCGACATAATACGGCTTGTCCGCTCCGCGCGAAAACATGAGCGCGGCAAATACGGCGGAGGGAATAAAGGCAAGCCCGCCCATCGTGGGAGTGCCCTCTTTCGACGCATGTTCTTTTACATAAGAGAGAATGTGCTGTCCGCTTCCCGCTCGTTTGAGGAGCGGGATCGCCGCCATACAGAAGACCAGCGAAAGCGCGAACGCAATGAGACCTGCAAAAAAATATTCCCGCATATCATTTCCCGATCAATGATTTAATGACAGCTTTGTCATCATAGTCGTATTTTATTCCCATGATCTCCTGATATTTTTCTGCTCCCTTTCCCGCAACAAGCAGAATATCCCCTTCCGACAGATGTTCGAGCGCGTACCGGATCGCCTTCTCCCGCTCCTCCACCACGACATACGCTCCGGATACGGAGCGGACGCCCGCTTCGATCTCGGAAATAATGGCAACGGGGTCCTCGTAGCGCGGATTGTCGGAGGTAAGCACGCAGAAATCGGCGCAGGCGGCGGCAATCTTCCCCATCTTCGGCCGCTTGCCCGTATCGCGGTTCCCGCCGCAGCCGAAGAGCGCGATCAGCCGGCCGCTGCAATGTTCGCGCAGTGCCGTAAGCGATTTCTGAAGTCCGTCCGGCGTATGCGCGAAATCGACAAAGATGTCGCCGCCGTTTACGGAAGCCACCCATTCAAGCCGCCCTTCGACGCGCGTACGCCGCAAGCCCTCTGCGATCGCCTCGGCGTTCGCGCCCATCTTCTTTGCCGCGCAGGCGGCGGCGAGCGCATTTAAAATATTATGCCTTCCCGTAAACGGGATCTCCGCCTCGCACAGCTCGTCTTCCGCATTGATGAGCACGCGGCAGGCGCGAAGCCCCTCGTTCTCAACGATCGCAAAAGCGTCAGCGGGCGATTCAAGCCCATACGTCATATGCGGGATCCCCGATCTCATCAGCTCCGCCGTGAACGGGTCGTCGGCGTTGAGGACGGCGAACCGGCTGCGCTCAGGCGCAAACAGCAATTTTTTTGCCGCGCCGTAAGATTGCATGTCTCCGAAGAAGTCAAGATGATCGCGCGTCAGATTGGTGAATACGGCTACGTCGTAAACCAGCGGGACTTCTTTCCTGAGCGCAAGCGCATGCGCCGAAACTTCGAGCACGACCGTTTCCACGCCCGCCGCAAGCATATCGGCAAGCAGGGAAAAGAGGCAGACGGGGTCGGGCGTCGTGAGAGAGGGCGGCACGGCGACCGACCCGTATTTTGCGCCAAGCGTGCCGATCAGACCGACTTTGACGCCTGCCGCAGAAAGAATCTCTGCGATCATTGCGGACGTCGTCGTCTTTCCGTTGGTACCCGTTACCCCGATCACTTTGAGGCTGCGCTCGGGATGGCGGTAAAATGCCGCGGCAATGCGCGCCATACCCTCTCTTCCGTCCGGTACGATCAGCTGCGGGATCTGCAGCGGAAGGCGCTTCTCGCAGACGACCGCCGACGCGCCGCGCAGGACGGCTTCTTCGGCGAACGTATGACCGTCCGCCCTCGTCCCCTGAAAGCAAAAAAATGCATCTCCCCTGCCCGCGACGCGGCTGTCCGTACAAAGTCCCATTATCTCCGCATCGCCTGAAAGCTGCGCCCCGGGTATCTCATGCAAAAAATCCGAAAGATTCATTTATCCCTCCGCGGGTTCCAACCCGAATATATCGATGATCCCTTCAAATATTTCTTTCGCGCAAGGCGCAGCGACCGTACTCCCGTAATAAGCCCCCTGCGGCTCGTCAACGATCACGAGCGCCAGATACTTCGGGTTGTCGGCGGGGAAACAGCCTACGAACGAGGAGACATACTTCCCCTGCGCAATGCGTCCGTCCTCATACTTTTGCGCCGTACCCGTTTTGCCCGCCACACGGTACCCTTCGATGTACGCCTTCTTGCCGCTTCCGTCCCGCACGACGCCCTCGAGCATCGACGTAAGAATGGCAGAAGCTTCCTCGCTGACCGTTCTTTGCACGAGCATGGGCGAAGTCTTCAGAACCGTCGCCCCGTCGGCAGTTGAGATCTGTTTGACGAGACGCGGCGCATAATAATATCCTCCGTTGACAGCCGCCGCGCTCGCACAGGCAAGCTGAAGCGGCGTAACGGCAATGGACTGCCCGAACCCGATACGCGCAAAATCGCAGTCGCGGAGCGTACTTTCGGGAAGCAGCATGCCGATCGCCTCACCGGAGAAATCAAGTCCCGTGGCGCGCCCGAATCCGAATGCCGCGAGATAATCGTAAAACGTTTCCTTGCCGAGCGAGAGCGCAATATCCACAAAGCACGGGTTGCAGCTGTTGTTGAGCGCTTCGGCAAGCGTCTGATTGGAATGTTTCCCGTTCGCGTGGTCGCTCCAACAGCGGATCGTTGTACCATCCACCGTACGCGTGCGCGCCGAAGAAAAAACATGACCGGCGGCAAATGCATCCGGATTGCCGCGCAGAGATTCCTCGATGTTGGCGGCTGCCGTTACGACCTTGAACGTGGATCCCGGTTCATAGACGTCGCTCACGAGTCCGTTGCGCGAGCGCGCATTCAGGGTATCGAGATCGTCGCGCGGGATCTCGTTGAGATCATACGAAGGCAGATTGACCATGGCAAGCACGGAAAAATCGGAGACGTCGAGCACGATAACCTGCGCAGCTTTTGCGGAATACTCCCGATAAGCGCGCTCCATCACCTCTTCCGCGATCGCCTGGATCCGATAATCGAGCGTAAGCGTTATATCCATGCCGTCCGTCCCGGGAATATAGGCAGCGGTCGCGCCTTCGAGATCGACGCCGACGAGATCGGTCTCATAGAGGATCTCCCCGCGCTCGCCCGCAAGATAATTATTATAGTACTGTTCGAGTCCCGTCGCACCGGCGCCGTCATAGGACGTAAACCCGATCACCTGCGAAGCGAGCGCTCCGTGCGGATAAAAGCGTGCGTCGTCCCGCGCATAATACACTCCCGCAAGATCCAGCCCTTCGATCTTCTGGACGGACGCTTTATCGGTTCGTTTCACGAGGACGATCTCGGAACGGCTTTTATCCGTGAGCCGTTCCATGACCGTATCGTACGGGAGCGAAAGCGCGGAAGATAAAATCTCCGCTTCGCCCGCCGCGTCTTCGACCGCGTTGGCGCGCGCATAGACGGTATATGCGGGCGTATTTCCCGCAAGCAGTTCGCCGTTTGTATCGTATATATTCCCCCGTCCGGCAGAAACGGGGATCTCCCTCGTCCATTGATCGAGGGCGCGCGCATTCAGGTCGTCTTCCCAGATGACCTGAACATAGAAAAAGCGCGCCAAAAAAAGGCAAAAAAGAAAGGCTATCGCCAAAGAAATGGCAAATAACCTCTTTCGTAGAACGGTCAATGAATATTGCGTTCGTTTGATATGCAGTTTCCTCCGAAAATCAGTCGGCAGACGGTCTCACCATGCCGTGCTCTTCCGCCCATGCGTCGATGAAATCAGGATCTTGCAGCGCGGCAAGTTCTTCCTGTACCTGCGCATAATTCTGCGTAAGCTCTTCAAGCTGCGCATTCTTGGTGATGATGTCTGCGTTGACGGCACTCAGAAGCCCCGTATTGATGCACACGATCACGATCGCAAGCACGATCGCCGCCGCGATGGCGCAGAGCACCAGCTTGGTTTTTAAAGAGAGCGCCGCAAGAAGACTCGTCTGCTTCTGCTCGGCAGGCAGCGCAGTCTCGGCATGACGGAGCGTATCCAGCGTGCGCCGCGTAGGAAGCGCGTCTTCTTCCGCCGGAAGCGCCGCGGGCGCGGGCGCAGGAGCAGGTGCCGGAACATAGGCGGGAGCCGCCGGCATCACAACGGCTTCTGCCGCGGGCGCGGACACGGGAGCCGGTTTTACCGCGGGTGCGCGGGTATCGATCAGCTCGCCGTTTTTGTAGGCAAGCCCCTCGAAGAGCACCTTTTTCCCGCCCGCAGGATACGCGACGTAATCCGCAAGACGCTGCGCAGTATTGGACGAAGCGTCCTGCGTGTGCACTTCCTGAATATTTTCGTATACGGGAGCGCTTTCACGGACGGGCGCTTCCTGAACGGGCGCCGCCTCACGGACCGGCGTATACGCCTCAGAACGCAGGCTGGGGCGTTCAAGCGTCGCCGTCCCGACAGACGCAGCGGACGGCTGAGACGCCGCCTGCTCGGCGGATGAAGCCCATGTCTCAGCGTTATCGAACATCAGCTTGCGATAATTTTCGGAAATATGATCTGTGTGTTCCCGTTCTTCCTGAGTGACGCGGGTATCCTCGCGGCGCTCACTGCGCCGCGTCTCGGTTTCGCTCATGACCGCAAGCCTTGCCATACCTGTTCTCCTTATAACTTTATTCGGCTGTATGCCCGTTCATTCTAATTTTCGGGCGATCCGTAATTTTGCACTTGAACTTCTCGAATTTTCCTCTCGCTCTTCCCGACCTGCGGTAAGAGGTTTTTTTGTAACGATCTCTACTTCCTGTTTTTTTCCGCACACGCATACGGGGAACGTCTTGGGGCAGGTGCATCCTTCCGCCATGGAACGGAACACCTCTTTGACGATCCTGTCTTCCAGCGAATGGAAGGTCAGCACGCAGGCGCGCCCGTCCGGCTTGAGCCTCCTGATAAGACCCGTGATACACTCCCTGAGTCCGTCCAGCTCTCCGTTGACTTCGATGCGGATCGCCTGAAACGTCTTGCGGGCACAGGCGTTGAACCGATACTTCGGAGGAACGCTGCGCTCCACGATCTCTTTGAGCTGTCCGCAGGTGCGGATACGCTCCTCCTGCCGTACTGCGCATATCCTTCTTACGATAGACGAAGCAAACGTTTCTTCCCCGTGTTCTCTCAGAATGCGGATGAGTTCCGATTCCGGATATTCATTGACGACGGTTTCCGCCGTAAGCGGCGCGCGGTCGTCCATGCGCATATCCAGCGGAGCGTCGTCGCACATATATGCGAACCCGCGTTCCCGTGTATCGATCTGATGAGAAGAGATGCCGAGATCCAATAAAAATCCGTCGATCTTCTCGATTCCCGCTTCTTCAAAAACCTGGGCAAAATTTTTAAAATCGGTACGGAAGAGTTTGAATCTGCCCTGAAAAGGCTGCAGCCGTTTCGTGACCTCGCAGATGGCTTCGCCGTCTTTATCGGTCGCGATCAGCCGCACCGTAGGATTGCTTGCAAGGATCGCGAAGGAATGTCCGCCCCCGCCTGCCGTCCCGTCGAAATAAACGCCGCCGTCCCTGACGTTGAGTCCTTCGAGGACTTCATTTACCATGATCGGGCGGTGATACTCGCTCATCGCTCCTGCTCCGTGTTCCGCTTGTACGCCAGCGCGTTTGCCTGCTGAATGCTCATGCCGCCGACGGACTGCTCGAACTTATCCTGCGCCCAGATCTCGACGTAATCGCCCATACCGACGGTGACAACATCTTTCACAAGCCCTGCATAATCGCGGAAGGATTTCGGGATCTGCGCACGGCCCTGCCCGTCTTCCGCCACTTCGTCGATACAGCTCATGATGCGGCGCTTCGCCTCCATCATCTGCGGATCGCCCGGGTTGACTTCATCGAAAGACGCAAGCTTGCGGCTCAGAACGGATTCGGGCATCACAGAGATACAGCCGGGCGCATACTCCACATAGTAGAGCACTTCGCCCTTCGGGAATGCCGCCTTGTACTTGGCGGGAATGCGTATTCTGTTTTTGGCGTCCAGCTGATGGGCGACCTTCCCGCTCAGGAATTTCATGGCTGCTTCTCTTCCAATTTATATTACGTTTTCTATTATAGCACCACTCCTGACCACTGTCAACCACCTTCGACCAAATTTTTCCGATTATTTTTAAATTTTTTTAAAACAAATGTTCGTGAGAAATACGGATTTATTGGTTTTTGCGCTGTTTCCAAGGAAAAATACACGAGATTTCCGCATTTCTTTGCATTTTTTTGTAAAACAAATGTTCGGATTTTGCGAGGGATCAAAGTGGTCATCCGTCCCAAAAAGAGAATATTTGTGCTTTTGAATGAGGAGCGATCGCAATCGGTTTGCGGTCCCTTCTCCCCCATCGAAGACCTTACAGCCGTAAAAACGGGCGATTTCGTCGCGAAAAAAGACATAATGCGTGCAGCCGAGCACCACTCCGTCGTAGCGCCCTTGGGGAAGGTGGTCGGAAATGGTCAAAGGTTCTCCGCATGTCAGCGCACGTTCGATCGCCCCCGCAAAGCCGGACAGCCCGCATATGGTAAACGAAGTATCGGGAAAGCTTGCCGTCAGCCTTTCGAGGCGGCGGCTTGCTGCCGTCAGCGGCGTTGCGAGAACGAGGACGCGCCTGCACAACGCAGCCGCCGGACGGACTGCCGGCTCCATCCCTACGACGGGAAACGCAAACGCATTCCTTGCGCGCTCGGCACAGACTGCCGTCGCAGTATTGCACGCCAGGACGGCGGCGTCCACGCCGATGCGGCGGAAACGGCGCAGACCGCGGAACACAAACTCCGTAATTTCCGCTTCAGAGCGGTTTCCGTACGGCGCATGTGCATTGTCCCCAAAATAATAGAAGCTGCAGCCTGCCAGCTTCTTCATACAGGCTGCAAGCACGGTCAGTCCGCCGACCCCGCTGTCGAAAACGCCGATGCGCGCGATCGCGTTCATGCACCCCTCCTTTTTTCGGATAAATTTGCAAAATTTTTTGCGAGAAAGGACGAAAAACAGTTTACAAGCACTGTATTTTATGCTAAAATAGCAAAGGTTATCAAGAATAAATGCCATTTGGAAGGAGTAAATAATCGTGCCCAACATCAAATCTGCGAAAAAGCGCGTGCTGGTTACCGAAAAGAAGACGAAAGAGAACAAGATGATCAAGTCCGCGCTCAAGACGACCATCAAAAAGTTCCTTGCGGCTGTCGAGGCCGGCGACAAAGAGACCGCAAACGCGCTCTATCCCGAGACGGTTTCGGCAATCGATTCCGCGGCGAGCAAGGGGATCCTGCACAAGAACAACGCCGCAAACAAGAAAGCAAAGCTTGCAAAGAAGCTCGCTGCGATTTCTGCGTAACATCATCTGATATGCCAAGGACGTCCGCTGCCGCGGACGTCCTTTTTTCTACCCTCTTCCCACCCACTCCCCGACATATCTCCGGCGCAATCCTTTCCGCCTTCCTCAGTTCCGCCCGCCCTCCTTGGCTTCATTCTGTCCGCCCTGCCGCCGCAGGGCTTTTTCTTTGAAAAATTTTTTACGGAATTTTCAAAAAACACCGTACAAACAGTTGACAGATCGCATGTCATATATTATTATAGCACGCGTTGAGTTTATTTTTATTAAACTTTTCGTTTATTTTTACGAAAGTCCCGTAAGACGAGACAGAAAGTTTATAAATATTAAACCGACGTAAGGAGAATTTATGCAGTTAGGCGGAAAAATTCGGGATCTCAGGCAGCAGTACAATCTCACGCAGGAAGAACTTGCCGACCGCTGCGAACTGACGAAGGGCTACATTTCTCAGCTCGAAAACGACCTTACAAGTCCCTCCATCGCTACGCTCGTCGACATTCTCAACGCCCTCGGAACGACGCTGGCAGACTTCTTCCGTGAAGACGCGGAAGAGAAGATCGTCTTTTCTCAGGAAGAATATATTGAAAAACGATCGGACGGGATGATCTGGAATTGGGTGATCCCAAACGCACAGAAGAACATGATGGAGCCGGTGCTCGTCGAACTCGAAGCGGAGGCCTCCACACAGGTGGATTTTCCCCATGACGGAGAGGAATTCGGCTATGTGCTCGAAGGCCGCATCGCCATTGTCTGCGGCGGAAAAGCGCACATCGCAAAGAAGGGCGAAAGTTTCTATTTCACGGCAAACCGAGAACATCGCATCTTCAATAAGGGCAAGGGAAAGGCAAAATTCCTTTGGATCTCTACGCCCCCCAATTTTTAGGATATACATTAAATAATACAGACAGGAGAAAATAAATGGCAGAGCACATCATTGAGCTTCAGGATGTCACCAAGTACTACGACGACAACCTCGTCATCGATCATGTGAACCTCTACGTCAACAAGGGTGAATTCATCACCTTCCTCGGCCCGTCGGGCTGCGGGAAAACGACGACGCTTCGCATGATCGCGGGATTCGATCTACCCACAAGCGGAAAGATCTTACTCAACGGGAAAGATATTTCCCTTCTTCCGCCCAACAAACGTCCCGTCAATACCGTCTTCCAGCGATATGCGCTCTTCCCCCACCTCAACGTATTCGAGAACGTCGCATTCGGGCTGAAATGCAAGCGCGTTATGAATACCTACCGCAACGACGAGGGCAAGGAATACACCAAAAAGGAACGGCTTTCGAAAAAGGAGATCGCCGGCAAAGTGCAGCGCGCGCTTGAACTCGTCGATCTGGAAGGATTCGAAAAGCGTTCCATCTCCACCCTTTCGGGCGGTCAGCAGCAGCGCGTTGCCATTGCGCGCGCCATCGTCAACGAACCCGAGATCCTGCTTTTAGACGAGCCGCTCGGCGCGCTCGATCTGAAAATGCGCAAAGAAATGCAGATCGAGCTCAAAGAGATGCACAAGCGTCTCGGCATCACTTTCATCTATGTCACGCACGATCAGGAAGAGGCGCTCACGATGTCGGATACCATCGTCGTTATGGCGGACGGCATCGTGCAGCAGATCGGCACGCCGACGGACGTCTACAACGAGCCTGCCAACACCTTCGTGGCGGACTTCATCGGCGAAAGCAACATCTTCAACGGTACCGTCGTCGGCGACCGCAAAGTACGCTTCTGCGGCAAGATCTTTGACTGCGTGGACGATTTTGAACGCAACGAACCCGTCGACGTCGTTGTGCGCCCTGAAGATGTGATCATGTGCGCACCCGAACAGGGCGCCTTAAAGGGTACCGTCATCTCCGTCGTATTCAAAGGCATCCACTATGAGATCACCGTGCAGGTCGGAAAATACGAGGTCGTGGTACAGAGTACCGAATCCCGCAAAGAAGGCGACGTGATCGGTCTGAATATCGAGCCGGACGAGATCCACCTCATGAAGCCCAAGTATACGACAAACATCTTTGACGGCGTGATCACCAAGCACAATACCGTTGAGTTTGCCGACGGCGAATTTGAATGCGACGTGACGCAGCTATACCCCGGGAGCCATATCGACGATGAAGAGTACCTCGTCACCGCGTCGGGAGAAAAGCTTGACCTCACGGGAACAGAAGTCAGGGTCGAAGTCGGGCTGACGGACATCGAGATCAGCGACGATCAGAATGCGGGCGGCACCGTCGGAAACATCATCTCCATTATCTACAAAGGCGATCATTACCGCCTCATCGTCCGCACCAACGGCGAGGATGAGGAGGACTTCGTCTTTGCGACCGACGACCTTTGGAACGAGAACGACCTTGTCTCCGTCATCATCCCGAAAGACAAGATCAAACTCTCCCTCAAGCATGCGGAGGATAAGAAGAAATGAGACTGCGTTTTTCCCGCAAGACGCTGGGGATCCCCTATGCAGTTTTTCTGCTGTTTTTCGTCATTATCCCCATGCTCGTCATCCTTTTTTACGCGTTTACGGACAACGAGATGCATCTCTCGTTTGAGAACTTTATCCGCTTCTTCTCCGATCCGACAAAACTGAGCACGATCGTCTATTCCCTCGTCATCGCACTCATCACCACGGCGGTATGTCTTCTCATCGCTTACCCCGTGGCGTATATCCTCGCGCGGAGCAAGATGAAGAAGAAATTTGTAATTCTGCTTCTCTTTGTTACGCCGATGTGGATCAACTTTGTCCTGCGCGTAAACGCTATCCGAGAGCTGCTGAGCTGGATCGGTCTGCTGGGCGAAGCAAATTATTTCAATACCATCTTCGGCATGGTTTACGATTTTCTCCCCTTCATGATCCTTCCGCTGTATACGACGCTCCTCAAAATCGATGAAAGCCTGTACGAAGCAAGCGCCGACCTCGGCGGCAATGCTTTTACCACCTTCACCCGCATTACCCTCCCGCTCTCCATGCCCGGGATCGCGAGCGGGATCACGATGGTGTTCCTGCCTTCCATGACCAACTATGTCGTCTCGGATATGCTCGGCAACTCCATGGTAACGATCATCGGAAAATTCATCTATGAGTATTTCGGAACCAACTGGCATATGGGTTCGATGGTCGCGCTGATCCTTTTGATCGTCGTGTTCCTCTCCACATGGCTTACGGGCGGCTTTAAAGAAGAAAATACGGTAAGGGGGGCAAATATATGAACAAAAAACAGCTTGCAGGCAAATGTTTGAAAATTGCCTTTATCGGGATCGTGCTCCTTTTGCTGTACGCCCCCATCCTGCTCCTCACCGTATACAGTTTCGTTGATACAGATGTGATCGGCACATCGGGCGAATTTTCCTTTGTGCACTACCGCGCGCTCTTTACCGACCCCGACGTTCTTACCATGATCGGAAACACGTTCGGACTTGCGTTCGCCGCGGCGGCACTTTCCACCGTACTCGGAACGCTGGGCGCACTCGGGATCTATTACAGCAAAAAACGGGTAAAAACAGCGATGGGCGCCGTTTCCCGCATTCCCATCATCAATGCAGAGATCGTAACGGCACTCGCGCTCGCCATCACCTTCGTGGCATTCGGGCTTCCGAAATCGTACTTTACGCTGCTCATCGGGCATATGGTCATCTGCACCCCCTTTGTCGTGCTCTCCGTCATGCCGAAACTCAAACAGATGGATAATTCCCTCTACGAAGCCGCGCTCGACCTCGGCGCTTCTCCGGCAAAGGCGCTGTTCAGCGTGGTGCTGCCGCAGATCATTCCCGGCGTCATCTCCGGATTCATGCTGGCGATCACGCTCTCGCTCGACGACTACATCGTCACATTCTATACGCGCCCCAGCGGATTTGAAACGATCTCCACTTATGTGTTCAACGCTACAACGCGCGGCAACGCCCACACCGCCGCAACGCTTTCTTCCTTCTGGGCGCTGACGACGATCATCTTTATCGTCATTCTCATCGTCGTTCTCTCCGCAAATCTTATCGGCCGCAAAAAGGAGGTCAGGAGATGAAAAAAAGAAGATTGAGCGCGCTTGCCCTCGCAGGCATTGCCATGCTGCCGACACTTTCTTTTCTGACCGGCTGCGCTTCGGAATCGGAGATCGTGCTGCGCGTATACAACTGGGAAGAGTACATCGACGAAGGCGGAGAAGACTCCTGGGACGGCGATGCGGACGCTCCCGATATGATCACGCGGTTTGAAACATGGTACGAAGAGCAATACGGTACGCCGATCAGGGTAGAATATACGACCTTCGGCACCAATGAAGATATGTACAACCAGCTCAAGCTGGGAAATGAATACGATCTTCTCTGCCCTTCCGAGTACATGATCATGAAACTTGCCGCGGAGGATTATCTGCAGCCCTATACGGAAGATTTTTTCGATCCTTCCGTTGAAGAAAACTACTACATCCGCAATGTCTCTCCCTATATCCGCGAGATGTTCGAAAGCAACCGCATCAACAAGGAAGATCCGGACGACACCTCCACCTGGAGCGATTATGCCGCCGGATATATGTGGGGCGTGACGGGCTTTATCTATAATACGGAATATGTGGATGCCGAAGATCTTCCCGCACTCGGCTGGGAGATCATGACGGACACGGCTTACAATAACCGCGTGACGACCAAAGACAACGTACGAGATTCCTACTTCGTTGCCCTTGCCATTCTCTACAAAGACGAGATCGCAGCGCTTGATCCTTCCGCAGAAGATTATACCCAAAAGCTCGCCGAGATCATGAACCGCACAGACGATGAGACCATTGAAAAGGTCGAAGAAGTGATGCGGGAAATCGACGAAAATATCTACAGCTACGAAACGGATACGGGCAAAGCGGATATCGTGAGCGGAAAAATCTGGCTCAACTTCGCATGGAGCGGAGACGCCGTTTACGCCATGGATCTCGCCGAAGAAGAAGACGGCGTCGACCTCAACTTTTTTATTCCGGAAGAGTGCGCCAATCTCTGGTTTGACGGCTGGGTCATGCCGAAAGGCGCAAATACGCAGGCGGCGCAGGCGTTCGTCAATTTCCTCTCTATGCCCGAAAACGCGATCCGCAATATGTACTACATCGGTTATTCGGGCGTCATCGCCGGCGACGAAGTGTTCGACTACATCTGCGAAACATACGCCGTCGACCCCGAAGAATACGAGAGCGAAGAAGAATTTCTTGCAAATACGACCGTATATGACCTGAGTTACTTCTTTACAGAAGACGGCGAATACGACGAGGCGTATACCTTCTACGCAGATCTTGAACAGGCGACGAGCCGCCAGCTCTATGCCCACTATCCGCCGGAGGTAGTCACGCATCGCTGCGCCGTCATGGATTATTACGGCGAAGAGGCAAACGAAAATATCAACGAGCTCTGGTCCCGTATCAAGGGCGAAACACTGGAAACCTGGGCGATCGTCGTCATCTGCGTCGGCATTGCGCTTGTCGTTGCCATCGTTCTCCTCGTAAAATACGGCGGAAAAATCGATTTCTTCCGCCTGCCTCCCAAAAAAGGATACCGGCGCGTCAGTCAGGAAGACATAAAAGACTACGAAAAATAGTCGCGCAAACATAAAAAACGGGTCATGTGACCCGTTTTTTTATGTTTCCAGAATGCCTTTTCTGCAGGCATACTTCTTAATGCGGCGGTATTTCACCCCGCTGTAACCTGCCCGTAAACGTCTATTTCCCGTCCGCAAGCAGGACGATTTTTTCCGCCCCGCTCTTTACCGCGCAAAGACCTTTTTTCAACGGGCGGAGAAAACTCTTTTTACTTACATTCACTATGTCAGACACAAACCTGTAAATCATGCAAAAATCAGCCTTTCTTCCCCTTCCGATGCTTGACGCACTCGGTGAGGAGATACTCGATCTGTCCGTTGAGCGAGCGGAAATCCGCCTCAGCCCACTCCATGAGCTCGGCGTACAACGTTGGCGACAGGCGCAGCGGCACCTGTTTTTTCGCCTTATTTTGTTTTTCCCGCTCCTCTTCTTTCATGACGTCCTCCACCTTCAGAACGTTATTGTATGCCATGGTCTACGCTGCTCCCCTCTTCCTCCCATGCCGCCACCTGCCGCTCCAAGGGCGCCGCCTGTTTGCGGTATATTGCGTAGATGATACACCAGATCACGAGCGCGACCACACCCAAGATGACGAGCGCGATCACGGCTGTCCCGATGAAATTTGTCCAGATCTCCCGCAGGGCGATCTCTCCGAAGCAGTATCCCGCGATCGTCAAGCAGATCGCGATGAGGACGGTAAGGATGAGCGCCGAAAGAAAGCAGATGTTCCCCCGCCTCTGTTGCGTCAGGTACAATTTTTGCAGACTGCGCTTCGTCTCTCCGCGCGCATCCTGCGGCAGTCGCTCCTCGTTCGCGCGGTACAGTTCGCGCAGCCGCCGCGCGTACATGACGGTATAGACTGTCATGAATACGATCGTCGCCACGCCGAGCACGCTCAGGGCGATAAACGCCGCGGGGCTCACATCGTCCAAAAATATGCCGACGATGACGAGACCAAACGCCAAAGCCCAGCCGAGCACGCCGTTCTTCCTTTGGGCGGCGCGAAATTCCGCGCGCAGCTCTGCGTCGAAAAAGTAGTCAACGGGATAGCGCACCTCGACTGCCTTGGAAATACGCACCCCCGTCGTCTCGGCACGTCTGCGATAGAAGGCGATCTCCGCGCGCATTTCGCTGCGGAAGGCGCTGCATTCGCTCTCCGCGCTGCCCATCGATGCGATCTGCACGACAAATCCCGTTATCACGACCGCACCGACGCAGAGAATGGAGATCACCCATGCCCGTCCGGTGAATATGCCGAGATCGTACAGCAGGCTGAAGATCAGCCCGCAGAAGAGCGCGAGAAGATTTGCCGATGTGAGCGCCACACCCAATTTATGCCGTGCGGAATTGCGGAACGCGACAAGTTTGGCGTGATAGCGCTCTGAGACCGCGCGCATCTCCTCGGTTCCGCTCGCACGGTCAAAGGCGCGCTGTTCATCGCAGAGCTCGTACAGATAGCGGTCGCTGACGGCATGCAAGATCGTCGTCGCCAACGAACAGACGCCCGTCAACACCGTGAGCACGATGATAATAACGCGCCCAAGCTGTTCGGCACAGGCGATCCCGACGATCGTACACACGATGGCGACGAGGAGCGGGATCGCTTCCATTCTTTGAAAGCGCATCATGCGCCGCACGCGGCCCTTATCCAAATACAATAAAATGAGTTCTCTCATTTTCTTATAAATTTACTGCACGCCGCCCGAATAATCGACGAACGGCTTGAACTTTTCGGGCTGTTCCAACCGAATGCGGAACACCGCGCCGCAATCGGTACAGGCATACGCGCTCAGTTTTGAGTATTTATAAAATAACTTCTTGCACTGAACCTTCGGCACGGCAAGCAAGCCGTCACCTGCCGCAAACACAATTTCGGTCGTTGCTGCGCTGCCGCACGCTTCACAGCGCATCAGTAGATGCTCCCGCTGTTGACGATGGGCTGCGCGTCCTTATTGCCGCAGAGCACGACAAGGAGATTGCTCACCATCTGTGCCTTGCGCTCGTCGTCAAGTTCGACGATCTGCTCATCGGAGAGCTTATCGAGCGCCATTTTGACCATGGAGACCGCCCCTTCAACGATCTTCTGCCGCGCCGCAATGATCGCGGAAGCCTGCTGGCGCTGGAGCATCGCCGCGGCGATCTCGGGCGCGTATGCAAGGTGCGAGATGCGCGCTTCCAAAATTTCGATACCCGCCATATCGGCGCGGGATTGGATCTCCCCTTTCAGAATATCGGCGACCTCCTGCGCGGAACCGCGGAGCGACTTCTCGTCGCCGTTGGTCGAAACGTCGTACGGGTACTGCCGCGCGACCTGACGGATCGCCGCGTCGCACTGCGTGGAGAGATACGCCATGTAGTTATCGACGTTAAAGACCGCGCGCGCCGTGTTCGTAATGCGCCAGATGACGACGACGGAGATCTCGATGGGATTGCCCTCTTCATCGTTGACCTTCTGCTTCTCGTTGTTGAGCGTCATCGCCTTCAGAGAAAGCTTCTTGTTTACGCCCATCGTCGCCCGCGCCGGATTGACCGCAGCACAGAACGGGTTCACCCAAAAGAACCCGTCGCGCTTCAGGGAACCGTAATATTTCCCGAACAGCGTAAAGACATAAGATTCATTGGGCTGCAGCGTCTTAAAGCCGCACAGCATAATAATTGCGGCAATGATCACAAGCACGCCGACGATCAAAAGCGCAACCATCGGCTCCGCTTCTTCCATAAAAATGGCGCCTAATGCAAACATGGCGATTCCGGCAGCGATCATCAGGATCAGAACCACCAGCATCAGCCAGCCGTTCTTCTCATGTGCAGGGCGTTCATTCACCTCTCTTTCCATAGTTCCCTCCGAAAGTGATATTATTTTGATATCATAATAGTAGCACATCTCATTTTCTTTGTCAATACCCAAAAGCAAAAAAAGAATTATTTGTCGGCAGTTGACAAAGCCGTCTGCTTCCTCTATAATGTAATAAAAGCACATGACAGGAGCGTCTTATGGACGACATTATTGCGCGGCGGCAGTTTGACCCGCTCTACATCTGGCTCGACATCGCCTTTCTCATTCTCTTTGCGATGGCGCTGCTTCTAAAAAAGAAATATACGACGGTTCTCGTCGGTATCCTGTTCGGGATCGTCTATTTTGCAGTCGATTACGGGCTGTTCCATCTCGTCTTTCATGCCCGCACCATCTCGGGCGGAAGTCTTTTTTGGGTACTTTTATGGATGTCGATGAGCTACGGATTTACAAATTTTGTATGGATCTGGCTTTGGATCTCGAAGGATAAACACCTGCTGGAATGGTCGCTTCTCATTCTTTTCTGGTGGCTGTGCTGCCCGATGATCGCCGCGACGTTCGGAAACGGAACCCCCATCGTGATACAGCGCACGACGGGCGCATATCACGGTTGGATGGCGCTCATTCTCTTTGTCGGATACGCCGGCGTGATCGTCTGGAACTTGTTTCAACGGGATAAAACGCTGCGCATTAACATTCTCTGGATCCTTGCCATCGGGATCCTCGTGCAATTCGGCTGGGAAGCGGGACTCCTGCTCGGCGGTATCCGCAGCGCGGGATTTGAAAACTTCTCAGACAAGCTCCTTACGCTGATCACCAACTCCCTGCTCGAAACAAACCTCGGCATGCCGTACATCTATCTCATCTTCCTTGCCTACTCCGCAAAATTTACGGAACGGCTGAAAAAACGGCAAACACCGCTCTCCATGAAAGAACGCCTGCGCGAAAACAATGCAGAGCGCGTCCGCAGCGAAGAAATTTCAGAATATCTCGCGTAAATCAATGGAGTTTTCTCCGGATCCAACCGTTCATCCACGAAAAAAGGAAGCGCATGGAACGCTTCCTTTTTTGCTTAAACTAATTTTTTTAAAATCTCGCGGACGGCGAGCTTGCAGTGCTCGTATGTCAGCCCGCCTTGGAAATACGCTACATAGGGTTCGCGGATGGGCGCGTCGGCGGATAGTTCAATGCTCGCACCTGAATTGAACGTTCCTGCCGCCATGATGACTTTGCAGTCGTACCCGGGCATGTCCCACGCCTCCAGCTTCACAAACGAATCGACGGGCGAGACGTCCTGAACAGACTGAATAAAGTCGGTGAGCTGTTTTTCGGTATCGAAGCGGACGGCGCGCGTGATGTCGGGCGGGAGACGGTCGAGTGCCGGATAGTTGGTATAGCCGAGTTCCGCCATACATTGCCCGATGAGGAGCGCGCCCTTGAGCGCCTGCGCCACGACGTGCGGCGCAAGAAAAAATCCCTGAAAGTACTGCTGATAGCCGTAGGCATACGAGCCGACTTCCCCGCCGACCGACGGCGCCGTAAGGCGATTTTCGCACTGCAGAATATACGTCTCTTTCCCCGCGATATAGCCGCCCGTCGGCGCAAGCCCGCCCCCGGGATTTTTGATAAGCGAGCCGACGATGACGTCCGCCCCGACCTCCGTCGGCTCCGTACACTCCACAAATTCTCCGTAGCAGTTATCGACGAAGATACAGCCCTCAAATCCGACGGAGCGGACGGCTTTGCAGACTTCGCCGATCTCTCCGATCGTGAAGGAATCGCGCAGCTCGTAGCCGCGGGAGCGCTGCAAATAGACCATCATATATTGTTTACCGGCGAGTTTTTCGCGCACGGCGGCAAGAGAAACCTTCCCGTCAGCATTGAGATCGAGTACATCAAAGGAGACGCCGAAATCCTTTAAAGACCCGTTCCCTTCGCCCCAGATCACGCCGCGGAGCGTATCGTAGGGCATTCCGCTCACGCAGAGCACCTCGTCCCCCGGGCGCAGAAGCCCGAAAAGTGCGACGGTAAGCGCGTGCGTTCCGCTTAAAATCGCGGGCGATACGATCGCGCGCTCGGCGCCGAACGCATGAGCATACACCCTCCCGAGCGCGTCGCGCCCCTCGTCGCCGTAACCATATCCCGTGCTCGGCGCAAAATGACGGAGCGCAATGCGCTCCTTTTGAAACGCGCGCAGAACCTTTTCCTGATTATAGAGTGCGATCTCGTCGATCGCAGCAAATGCATCGCGGAGTTTTCCCTCCGCACACGTGATCCGCTCTTCAACGGTCATAAATTCCGATAACCTCCTCGATCGCCGTATCCGACGGCGCGATCCAATGCAAATTGGGCAGTTTTTTAAAAAATGTGATCTGCCGCTTTGCATAATTACGGGTATTTTTTTGTATTATGTCACGCATAGTACTATTCAAATCGCCATTTCTGAGACCTTCAACGACCTCTTTGTACCCTATCCCCTGCATGCACTGTGCATCCTGCGGAACGCCTGCGGCGAGCAATCCCTTGACTTCATCAACAAGCCCCGCGTCCAACATCTGCCCGACGCGGCGGTCGATGCGTTCATAGAGCACGGCGCGCGGAAAGTCCAGGGCAAACGCCTCGTAGGCAAAGCGGGGCGTAAGACCATCGCTCTGCGCAGATTTCTTCTTTCCCGTCAGTTCAAAGATCTCCAAGGCGCGCACCACGCGTTTTACATCGTTGGGGTGAAGTTTTTCCGCGCTCTCAGGATCGACCTCCCGCAGCAGCGCGTGCAGATATTCTTTCCCCTTCTCCGCCGCGACCGCGTTGTATCTGGCGCGAACGCTCTCGTCCGCCCCGACGTGGCCGTACCCGCTTCTGAAGAGCACGGCGTTGAGATAGAAGCCCGTCCCGCCGCACAGAACGGGGATTTTTCCGCGCGCGGCGATCTCGTCGATCGCGGCGAGCGCCAGCCGTTCGAAATCATGCACGGTAAACGCCTGCGTCGGCTCTGCCACGTCGATGAGGTGGTGTCTGATCCCCGCCATTTCCTCTGCCGTCGGCTTTGCCGTTCCGATGTTCAGCCCGCGGTAGACGAGGAGCGCATCGCAGGAGACGACCTCGCCGCCGAGCCGTTTCGCACACTCCACGGCGAGCGCCGTTTTACCCGAAGCAGTCGCGCCGCAAATGACCAATAACTTTTTCATACAATGCGCTTGAAGAGCTTTTCCAGCTCGCTTCTGTTTACCTTGACCACGGCGGGACGGCCGTGCGGACATTTCAGCCCCAAATCGCCGCCTGTCTCGTGAATGAGTGCGCGCGCCTCCTGCTCCGTCAGGCACTCCCCGCCCTTGACGGCAGCTTTGCATGCGGCAGTCGCAAGTTTATCTTTGAGAAGATCGGCAAGCCTGATCGCCCTCAGCGATTCCATGGAGGAGAGCACCTCGGAGAAGAACGCTTTCAGATCGATCCCCATCAGATCGGCGGGCACGGCGGACACACGAACGGCGTCGTCCCCAAACGCCTCCACCTCGAATCCGATGTCCCGCAGAACGGGAAAATTTCGTTCAAGGAACGCGAACTCCTGCCCGTTGACGGGGAGCAGGAAAGGCACAAGCATAGGCTGCGAGACTGCGGCGCGGTTTTCCCATTTTTCGCGCAGACGGTCGTAGAGCAGCCGCTCATGCGCTGCATGCTGATCGATGAGATAGGCGCAGTCCCCCGCCTCGTAGATGAGATAGGTACGGAATAACTCCCCCTTGTACACGAGCGTATCCGGCTCAACGCGCTCCTGGCGCATTTTCGCCGACTGTTCCCGCAAAAGGCGCTGATTTTCCGCAAAGACATCCTCCTGCGGCACAGCGTCAGCAGCCGCAGAAATCACGGCAGAAGACGGAGCGCGCACCTCCATGCGCACGGGCGCGTCAGCGAAGAAATTCGGGCGGCCGCCTTTCGGCATCGTCACGTCGAATCTGACCTCTTGCCTCGCCTCCGCATAGCTCATCTGCGGCGCAGCAGTTTCCGGACGCTTCCCCGTCTCAAATATTGGCGCAGGTGCCGGTTTTGCAGAAGCCGGCTCCTTTTTTTCGGCTGCGGGCGGCTCTTCGGCGGACTTGGGCGCATGGACAAGATATTCCAGCGCGCGGGAGTTGCCGTCCAACACGGCGGACACCACCGAGTAGACGCAGCCGTAGATGATCTGATTGTCGGCAAAGCGCACATCCGCCTTGTTGGGATGCACGTTCACGTCGACGATCTCGGGCGGAACGTCAAGAAAGAGCACATAGAAGGGATACTGCCGCTTCATGAGATAGCTCGCATAGGCGTTTGCAACCGCTGCGCCCACCGTCTGATTGACGACGTACCGCCCGTTGACAAACAGACTCTGCCATGTGCGGTTGGGCTTGGAAAAATTGCGGTTCCCCAAAAAGCCGTGAAGCTTTATCCCGTGTTTTTCCGCACTGATTTCAATACAGTCGCCGAGGATATTCGCGCCGTATACCGCCGCAAGCGCGGCGGGCAGCCCGTCGCCGAAGGAGCGGTATCTGATCTTACCGTTGACAAGGTAGGTAAAGGATATTTCGGGATGAGAGAGCAGGAAGCGCGCCATCACCCCGCCGATGTCCGCCTCTTCCTGCGCGTCGGACTTCAAAAACTTCAGCCGCGCGGGTACGTTATAAAACAGATCGTCCGCTGTGACGACCGTCCCCTTTGCCCCCGCGGCAGGTCTGACCGCGCCCGGAGCGCCGCCCTCGCAGGAGAGCGCATAGGCATCGCCCTCTGCCGTGCGGGAGACGATCTCCATTTTGGAGACCGCCGCGACCGAGGCGATCGCTTCGCCGCGGAATCCGAGCGTCCGGATGGCAAACAGATCGTCCGCCGTTTTGAGTTTGCTCGTTGCGTGCGGGGCATAGGCGAGCGGAAGATCGTCCTTTGCGATCCCGCCGCCGTTGTCCGTCACGCGGATACGCTTTTTCCCGCCGCCCTCGATCTCGACGGTGATCTCCGTCGCACCCGCGTCCACGGCGTTCTCAACAAATTCTTTGACGACGGAATACGGGCGGTCGACGACCTCCCCCGCCGCGATCTTGTTATAGACGTCCGGCGTCAGCAGTCGGATACTCATTGTACTTTCTCCTTGAGTTCGGCAAGCAGGGCGAGCGCCTGCATGGGCGTGAGCGAATTGACGTCGATCCCGCGCAGCTCCTCGCGGAGACTTGCCTCCTCCTGCGCCGATTCTTCTTCATCGGGCTGCGGCAGCTTTTCGCGCCGCTTTTCCCCGCGCTCCAGCTCTTTTAAGATGACCTTTGCGCGGGACGTGACTTCTTCGGGAACGCCCGCAAGCGAAGCAACTTCCACGCCGAAGGAGCGGGAAGCCCCGCCGCGCACGATCTTCCGCAAAAATACGATGCTACCGCCGATCTCACGCACGTTGATTTTATAGTTCTTGACCCCTTCGAGCTTTCCTTCCAGCTCGGTCAGCTCATGATAGTGCGTTGCGAACAGCGTTTTGGCGCGGATCCTGTCGGTAAGATACTCAATGACCGACCATGCAATGGAGAGTCCGTCGAACGTACTCGTGCCGCGCCCGACCTCGTCGAGGATGAGCAGGCTCTTCTCTGTCGCGTTGCGCAGAATATTGGCGACTTCGGTCATCTCCACCATAAAGGTAGAGCGGTCGAGAATGAGGTTGTCGCTTGCGCCGATGCGCGTGAAGATGCGGTCGCAGAGGGGTACGCGCGCCCGCCTGGCAGGCACAAAGCAGCCGACGTGCGCCATAAATGTAATGAGCGCCACCTGCCTCAAATAGGTGCTCTTCCCCGCCATATTCGGTCCGGTTATAATCATCGTGCGGTCCTCGCCGTTGTCGAGGCGGCAGTCGTTCGGAACAAACCGCTCTTTGGAGATCGCCTCCACAACGGGATGGCGCCCCTCTTCGATCTCCAATGCGCCGCCTTCGGCGATCTCGGGACGGCAGTACTTGTTTTCCTTCGCGACCGTCGCGAACGAGACGAGACAATCCAGCATTGCAATGGCGCCCGCGATCCGCTGAAACACGGGGATATTGCGCGAGAGCATCTCCGTCAGTTCGCCGAAGAGATGTTCTTCCAGGCGGGAAGCCGCATCCGTACTGCCGAGGATCTTCCCCTCTAAGTCTTTGAGTTCCTCCGTCGTGTAGCGCACGCAGTTTGCAAGCGTCTGACGGGGAACGTAGGAATAGGGAACTTTATCTTTAAAAGAATTGGTGACCTCGATGTAGTACCCGAACACGCGGTTGAACCCTACTTTCAGGTTGCGGATGCCCGTACGCTCCCGCTCGCGTGTTTCAAGTTCGAGAACAAGCGATTTGCCGTTATCTTTTACGGCGCGCAGTTCGTCGAGCTGTCCGCTGTATCCGCGGCGGATATAGTTCCCCTCTTTGAGCGTCGTCGCGTCGGGCGATATGGCGCGGTCGAGAAGGTCGCAGATCTCCTTGGGATCGACGAGATCTTCCGCGATCTCGCGAAGAAGCGCGGAGCGAAATCCCGTGAGCTGGAATTTGAGATTGGGCACGGCTGCAAGCGACGCGGAAAGCGAAATGCAGTCCCGCGGCTGCAAATTGCCGTTGGAGATGCGCCCCGTAAGGCGCTCGATATCGCGCACACCGCCGAGCATATCGGCGATCCCCATCCGCACGACTGTTCCACGGCAGAGCTCTTCTACGGCATCGAGCCGCTTTTCGATCGCGGCGCGCTCCCCAAGCGGTGCGGAGAGCATGGAGACGAGCTTTCTCGCCCCCATCCCCGTCTTCGTTTTATCCAGAAGCCATAAAAGCGACCCGTAGCGCTTGCCCTCGGCATTGTTTTTTAAAATTTCAAGATTGCGGACGGCGTTTGCGTCCAGCGTCATATTTTTCCCCGCTTCCACAATGCGAAGCGCATTCATATTTTTGAGTGCATGCTTCTGCGTCTCGCGGAGATATTCGAGAAGCGCACCCGTCGCGGCAACCGCGCCGTCTTTCCCCGCCAGCCCGAGAGCCTCCAGGGAAGCCGCGCCGAGCTGCTCGCAGACACTCCGCTCGGCAGCCGCCCTTTCAAACGCCCACGGCAGATAGCAGGAAAACGCAGGCAGCGCGCCGCGGCTTGCCTCCACGTCCTCCTTTGCCTCGAAGAGCATCTCCTCGTTGCAGATGACCTCCGCCACGGAGAGATTGACGAGCGCCGAGATCACGCTCTCGCAGTTTGCAAGCTCCTCGGCGCACAGTTCGCCCGTCGTAATGTCCGCCCACGCGATCGCATAGCCGTTCCCGCCCTTATAGGCGCAGGCAATGTAGTTGTTTTTCCGCTCGTCGAGCTGATTTTCTTCGATGACGGTACCCGCCGAGACGACGCGGATCACATCGCGCTCCACGATCCCCTTGCCCGCCGTCGGCTCCGTGAGCTGTTCGCAGATCGCGACGCGCTCCCCCATCGAGACGAGCTTTGCGATATAGACGTCCGCCGCATGGTACGGGATCCCGCACATGGGCGCGCGCTCTTTGAGGCCGCAGTCCCTGCCCGTGAGCGTGAGATCGAGCAGTTTCGAGACGCGCACGGCGTCATCAAAAAACATCTCGTAAAAGTCCCCGAGACGGTAAAACAACACGCAGTCTTTATACTTCTCCTTCATGGAGAGGTAATGTTCCATCATCGGCGAGAGCGCCATATCTTCCTCCGTTTATACCTTTTCCCCGTACAGCGATACACCGTTCGCCCGCGTGACCTTCATGCGGACAAACTCGCCGATACAGTTTTCATCGCTTGCAAAATACCCCATTCTCCCGAGCGGCTCGCGCCCGAGGTAGAGTCCGCGCTTTTCGTCGAAATCCTCGCACAGGACTTCGATTTCATGTCCGACGTACGCCTCGCTCTTGCGGCGCGTATTTTCGTTCACGGCGGCGACGAGCCGCGTGATGCGCTCCTTTGAGACCGCTTCGGGGATCTGCCCCTCCATCTTTGCCGCAGCCGTCCCCGTGCGCGGCGAGTAGACAAACGTGAACGCCGAAGAAAAGTCCGCCTCTCTGACGAGGGAGAGCGTCTCCTCGAACTCCGCCTCCGTCTCCGTGGGAAAGGAGACGATGAGGTCGGTCGTGATCTCCGCCCCCGGGATCTCCCGCTTGAACAGCGCGACCTTTTCGAGGTATTCCTCGCGCGTGTATCTCCTGTTCATCAGCTTCAAAATGCGGCTGGAACCCGACTGGGCGGGCAGATGCAGAAGATTTAATATTTTATCGTGTTTTTTGATCACGGCAACGAGCCGCTCCGAAAAATCCTTGGGATGGGAGGTCATGAACCGCAGGCGGAACTTGCCCTCGATCGACGCGACCATATCCAGAAGCGCAGGAAAATCGACGTCGCCGTCGCGGTAGGAATTGACGTTCTGCCCCAAAAGCGTGATCTCTTTATAGCCCTCCGCGACCAGCCTGCGGCACTCCTCCACAACGACGGAAGCGCTGCGGCTGC